>JALYRR010000013.1:16241-30561 GCA_030855265.1 Bacteroidota bacterium
TCGAACTGACATGCTAAAAGTGTCGACAGGATGAAAAATGTATTTGGAGAAACAGCATTTTTAGGGAAATAATGATCTACTTGTTCTTTAATTTATGCTTTTCTTTTTCCTTCTCTTTGTCAAGCATTTCTATCAGGCCACCCAATTGCTCCACGTCAATGCGTTTCGCTTTAATGGTCTTATTTTCATCCAGGAGATAAATGACCGGTGTGCTGTATATATCATAAAATTTCTTGATCACCGCCCTTTTGTATTCATCCGGTTCATACACATTGATCCAGTTCAATTTGTTCTCCCGAATGAATTTTTTCCACTCCTTCGGATTGTCTTCCGTTTCCACTGCATATACCTGGATTCCTTTGTCTTTTAGCTTTTTATAAAGTTCCACCAACTTAGGCATTTCCTTTTTACAATGACCGCATCCATGATCCCAGAAGATCACAATGGTGTAATTGGCTTGTACACTGTGGAGTGAAATGGCCTTTCCTGTGGTATCCACCATATTGATGGGAGGTGCTTTTTTTCCTATCAATAAAGGCTTGAGGATATATGCCCTGTTGGTAATTTTGTATTGTTGTGTTGAATCCACCCAGAAAGCCTGTTTGGTCACATAATATTTTTCAACCATGTGGACAAATACGGCATCCATTCCCATGATCTTTGAGCTTTCGTAAGTATACGTGAGCCAATAAACAATGTATTTAAACATTTCCTGATTGGGCCTTGCTTTTTCAATCAGGTAATCTGCAGAAACGTTAATGGAATCAGGGGTCTGCGGAGTGAGCTTTTCCATGTATTGTTTGATCTTGCCATGGAAAATAGGGCTTCGGAGGATTCTATCATCGGTAAAATCAATATTGTCGAAGAAATGGCTTTTGTAATATCGGTAGCTGAAAGTGCTGTCCTTTTTACCATTCGGAAGGAGAGGAGCTTCAGGGATTTCAGGTTCATCCATGGCCTTGAATAATTTAGCGACGAATGTTTCGGGATGGTTTTTAATAAAATTAATTTTGTAATCCTTAACTTCTTTGTCGATTACCGCTATTTTATCCTGAATAAGCTTACTTGAATCCTTGTTGTTTTTTATGGAGCGGTAAAGTTCACGAAGCGGCTCAATGGATTTTTGCTTTCCAGCCATAAAAACCTGGTACTCATAAAAGAATTTATTTTCATCGGACCCTTTTACTTTCATTGTCTTAATAAAGTCTGTAGTATCAGTTTCCAGCGAGAAATGCTGTTCCTTGTCCATTACAAAATCGAAGTAGCGTTTATTCGGCGGAACAAAAAGATAAATTCCTTCCGGCCATTTCTCCGATCCTTTAAAAATGACTTCTCCTTTCTCATTTACTTTAGCGGAATCTTTGATGTACTGTTTGTCGCCGTAATAATTTGCAAGCAGACACATGGAACCTTCCTTCAGACCTTTGGCAGTGATCCGGATATTGTATCCTTCTGTAGCAGAGATGGAAGTAAAAAGTGAAAGGGAAAAAGAAAAGAGGAGGATTGTTTTTGTAAAGAAGCTGTTCATACAAAGGATTTTTAAGGTTTGTTTTAAGCTTATTTTTTTACAGGAATGAGTGCTGCAGGTTCACGAGTAACGAATTCTACCTCTGCCGACACAAGAATCTGGCGTTCTGCAACTTTTACGCCACAATTGAGAGGGTGTGCATACAGCGTTTTTATTGATTTATCCGGCATTTCGAATTGAATTTCAGTACCTACCGTGAGGGGACCTTCAAAAGTAAGTGGTGTATCAAAATACTGCTCAAGGTTAACATCCCAAAGATGCCTGATCTTTCCCAGGAACATAATATTCAAAGGGAAGCGGGCTTCTCTTACTTCCACATATACAAGATTGGTTGTGGGTTCATAACAAACTTCCACGTTCCCAGATACATGAATGGTATATATGTATTTACCAACTGCCACTTTTACATCCGTCACGAATTCAGCTTTATTCGTATGCAGTTTTATTTGAGGGTTAATCAGTGTCCAGTCGTAGGTTCCTTCAATGAACATAAATGAATAGGGAGAGGTTCCTTTGATTTCACCAATGGCTTTGAACATTTTATTCAAAACAGATTCATGCAGGGTAATGCTAAGATCCTGCTTTTGCGCAAAACCGTTCTTGCAAAAAAAGGCAAATAAAAGAGTGAAAAGGATGTATTTGTTTCTGATTTTCATTGAGAATGATGCAAAAATAGCATATAACCAATGCGAAATGCACTTCCCGGATAGTAATATTACCGTTGGTGTAAATATTTTTTTGAATTCTGCAATTTTAGGTTAAATTTGCATGAAAGATTTTTAACCCAATAAAACCAAAAAAATAAACTCATGAAAAAAATTTACACGTTAATTGCTAGTATGCTGTTGGTTGGTGGAGCTGTTCAGGCTCAAGACACGCTTATGTTCGAAGACTTCAACTATACAACAAACACGATCCTTGACCTTGGAACTGACCCAAGTTCTTTAGTAAACACAACTGACACTAATTTCTATGTACTTGATGGAGATGGTTTTGCTGATGCAAACGCTCGTCCGGGTGGATGGTACCTTGCTTTGGCTGTTGCCACTGCAGATCTTTATACTGGTTTAGGAGATACAAATGTTGTTCTTGCTTCCAGCTCATGGTTCGGAACTCCGGGTGTTGCAAGCAACTTTTTCATTACTCAATCAGTAATGTTAGGGGCGGCAGATACCTTATTCTGGAAATCAGCTCCACGTCAGACTCCACGTTACCTTGACGGATACAGAGTATTGCTTTCCAATACTGATAATTCTGATGCATCTTTTACAAATGTTTTGTACACAGTTGCAGAAATGACAGGAATCCTTGGCACGAATGATTCAGCTTTCTCTGGTTACTCTTTCTCCTCTGGTTATGTTCACGGACTAGATGGTACTTTCACTGAGTATGCTGCTGATTCAGCTCGTCTGCTTGGAGAATTACGTACATTCAGCGTTCCTTTGACTGCTTATGCAAATCAGAATGTATTTATTGCTTTCCACCACAATTCTGATGATGATAACCTTATCACAATTGATGATATTATGATCCGCGGAACAATGCCAAACTCAATCAACGAAAATCAGTTTGATCTTGGTTTGAATGTATTCCCAAATCCTGCAGTTGATAACGCTCAGATCAATTACGTGATCTCTGAAGAAACTTCTGTTACAATTACTGTTTCTGATATCACTGGTAAAGTGATCTCTTCAGAAAGCAAAGGTGCTCAGCCAAAAGGTCGTCACTTCGCATTCGTAAATACATCAGAACTTGCTAACGGTTTTTACACTGTTACTGTTCAGACTGCACAAGGAAGCAGCACTGCTAAATTAATGGTGAAATAATCCTTAATACATTAAATAAAGAGCCCCGTTACAAATTGTAACGGGGCTCTTTTTCTTTTTCAATACTGTGATATTTTATTCTTCGGTGAATTCGGAAATAAAATGAAATTTAAGGTCAGGATTTTTCTCCTGAGCCATCTGCAACGCCCAGGCAGACTCTGCCAGAAAAACAGGTCTGTCTTCTTTATCAAGAGCCATGTGATGCGCCTTTTCGAAAATAAAGGATTCGAGTTTCTTTTTATCCTTGCTGCTTATCCAGCAGGCTTTGAACAGGGAAATGTGCTCAAAATTACAGGAAGCGGAATACTCGCTCTTTAAACGATGCTGGATCACCTCAAATTGAAGTGCTCCAACAGTTCCCAATACTTTCCTGTTATCGGTTCTTTTGGTAAACAACTGAGCCACCCCTTCATCCGTTAATTGCTCCAGGCCTTTGTTGAGCTGCTTGGTCTTCATCGGATCAGCATTCACTACATATTTAAAAAGTTCGGGTGAAAACTGAGGGATCCCTTTGAAATTTAATTTTTCTCCTTCTGTTAATGTGTCTCCAATTTTGAAATTCCCGGAATCATACAATCCGATAATATCTCCCGGAAAAGCTTCATCTACCACATTTTTATCCTGAGCCATAAAAGCTGTCGGATTCGAAAACTTAAGGCTGCGGTTTTCCCTTACATGGAAGTAATTTTTATTTCTCTCAAATTTTCCGGAACAGATGCGCAAAAAGGCAATTCTATCGCGGTGCTTAGGATCCAGATTCGCATGGATCTTAAAAACAAATCCTGTGAAATTCTTGTCCTCTGGTTTAATGCTTTTTAAATCTGTTTCACGTCCGCGAGGGGAAGGTGCGATCTCAATAAAACTTTCCAGTAATTCACGCACTCCGAAATTATTTACCGCACTTCCGAAGAAAACCGGTGAAACCATAGCTTCCAGGTATTCTTCTTTGTCAAATTCCGGGTATCCGGCATTTAGTAATTCAATATCGGAGCGTAGAGTTGCTGCATAGTCCTCACCGATCAGTTTATCAATCGTTCCATCAGAAAGATCTTTTATCTCAATGGAATTTTCCAATGTTTGTTTTTCTCCCGGATTAAAAACTGTAAGGCTTTTCTCATAAAGATTGTATACGCCTTTGAATGTTTTTCCCATGCTGATTGGCCAGCTAAGTGGACGAAGGTCGATCCGGAGTTCCTTTTCGATTTCCTCCAACAGGTCAAAAGGATCTTTTCCTTCTCTGTCAAGCTTATTAATAAACACAATAACCGGCGTATTCCGCATGCGGCAGACCTCAAGCAGTTTGCGTGTTTGAGGTTCAACTCCCTTGGCACAGTCGATAAGCATGATCACACTGTCAACAGCGGTAAGTGTCCGGTAGGTATCTTCCGCGAAATCCTCGTGTCCGGGCGTATCGAGCAAATTGATCTTAATGCCTTTGTATTCAAATCCCATTACTGAGGTAGCAACGGAAATCCCACGCTGACGTTCAATCTCCATAAAGTCGGAGGTTGTATGTTTCTTGATCTTATTGGATTTAACGGCACCTGCAGTTTGGATAGCACCTCCAAATAAAAGGAGCTTCTCTGTGAGCGTGGTTTTTCCGGCATCCGGATGAGCAATGATCCCGAAGGTTTTGCGTCTTTCTATTTCTTCTTTAATCGTCATAATTCAAAAATAAAAAACCCCATCCGCAGAAGCGAAAAGGGCTTTTTAAATATATTCAGTTCAATTATTGTTTCTTTTCAGCGATACGTGCTGCTTTACCAGTCAATGCGCGTAAGTAGAACAAACGAGCTCTGCGAACAACACCCACTTTGTTTACTTCCACTTTATCAATAAAAGGAGAGTTAACAGGGAAGATACGCTCAACACCAATACTGTTGCTCATTTTACGAACGGTGAATGACTCAGTGATTCCGGAACCTTTGCGCTGGATAACAACACCCTGGTATTGCTGAACGCGTTCTTTTTCACCTTCTTTAATTTTATAGTGTACAGTTACAGTATCACCTGCTTTGAATTTCGGATGGCTGGTTTTAAGGCCTAATTGCTCTTCTGCGTATTTCAATAAAATGCTCATAACTCTTTGTTTTATAGTGATTTATTCAATATCCCCTGAAAAAGGAATGCAAATATACGTTTTTTTTAGAATTGAAAAAATATTTCTTGTTAAAATAGTTGGATTTTGGACTTTAGGAATAGCCATTTTCTCACACTAGCCGTCTTGTGCCGTCATTTCGAATGTTTTTTCGCTTTGGAAAAGCGCAAAATGCCTGCCTGTCGGTAGGCAGGTATCGAGAATTGTGAAAGGTTGTGTGCGTTTGTGACTCTATCGCACGTTCTCGATACAATTTCGCAAAAAAAGCGAAATCACTCGAGCTGACCGCGCACTCCTGATTCCCATTATAACCGGACATTATACACCGACCCTCTTGTCACTTAATTCTTAACTCTCGTTTCCTTCTCCTTCTCCTTCTCCTTCTCCTTCTCCTTCTCCTCTCACTACTAAAGACTACTTCAAAAGTTCCGGCCTGCGCTGCTTTGTGCGCTCAATCGCTTGTTCATGCCTCCAGTTTTCAATATTGGCTGCATGACCGGACAACAGCACATCCGGCACTTTCCATCCGTTAAAATCTGCCGGACGGGTATAAACAGGAGGTGCCAGTAAATTATCCTGAAAAGAGTCGGTTAAAGCGGAGGTTTCATCTGAAATGGCTCCGGGAATCAGACGAATGATACTATCACTGATGACCGCTGCCGCCAGTTCTCCTCCGGAAAGGACATAATCACCAATTGAAATTTCACGCGTAATAAAATGATCGCGAACACGCTGATCTACCCCTTTGTAATGACCGCAAAGTATAATCAGGTTCTTAAGAGTTGAAAGGTGATTTGACATTTTCTGATTTAACAGATCTCCGTCGGGGGAAGTATAAATGACCTCATCATATGTTCTTTCCGCCTTCAAGGCATTGATGCAATTCGCTATCGGCTCAATGTTCATAACCATTCCGGCTCCTCCTCCGAAAGCATAATCATCTACACTTTTTTGTTTTTGAGTAGAATAATCCCGCAGGTTAACAAGATTTACCTCAACCAGTCCTTTGTCAATTGCACGCTTTAGAATGCTATGTTGAAAGGGACTTTCCAGCAACTGGGGAAGTACAGTAATGATATCGATCCGCATTCTGCAAATGTAGAATTTATCCTCCATCTCCTTACATTCGTTTTTAGAGAATAGTATATATTTGAAGTTCGGAATTATTACAAAGAATAATCTCGTTACATTTGGACTTTTCGAACCCTTTTTATTATGACAGAAGTAAGACATAACTGGACAGAACAGGAGATCCTGGATATTTACAATACACCTTTGCTGGAGCTTGTTTTTCGGGCCCAACAGGTGCACAGGGAATTCAATGAAGCGAATGAGGTTCAGGTAAGTTCGCTATTATCAATCAAAACCGGTGGTTGTGCCGAAGATTGCAGCTATTGTCCTCAAGCGGCCCGTTACAATACAGGCATTGAAGTTCATAAATTAATGACGGTTAACGAGGTGATGGAGGCCGCTGATAAAGCGAAAGAAGGCGGGGCATCCCGTTTGTGCATGGGCGCAGCCTGGCGTGAGGTTCGTGATAACCGTGACTTTGACCGCGTACTTGATATGGTGAAAGGCGTGAATGAGAAAGGAATGGAAGTATGCTGCACACTTGGAATGCTGACTGAATCACAGGCGCAAAAGCTTGCTGATGCTGGATTGTATGCCTATAATCACAACCTGGATACTTCAGAAGAAAGCTATAAAAAGATCATTACCACCCGTTCGTATGACGATCGTTTGGATACAATTAAAAATGTTCGCAAGGCAAAAGTTTCTGTTTGCTCCGGAGGTATAATCGGCTTGGGTGAAACTGTGGAAGACAGGGTTAAAATGCTGAAAACACTATCATCCATGGAAAAGCATCCGGAGTCTGTTCCTATTAATGCACTTGTTCCGGTAGCGGGAACTCCACTGGAGAATCAACCGCTGGTTCCAATCTGGGACATGGTAAGAATGATCGCGACCACAAGGATTGTAATTCCTGAAACGGTTGTAAGACTTTCGGCAGGCCGTACTCAAATGAGTCTCGAAGGACAGGCACTTTGTTTCCTCGCGGGTGCGAATTCTATTTTTGCCGGAGATAAATTACTGACCACACCCAATCCGGAATTCAATGCAGACATGGAAATGTTTAAGATCTTCGGACTAAGCCCCAGAAAAGCATTTAAAGGAGGCAAGCAGCCTTCGGTGAAAATCGAAGGTAAGGCAGAACTGGAGCATCAGTAAATACAAAGTATCTCAGCAATTGAAAATCCTATTCCGGAAAAAGCAATGACATTCTCTGCTGATCTATCTTTAGAAAACGCATTAAAAAAAAGAGCAGATCAGAATGCTTTGCGAAAATTGATTACTCCTTCCGGATTGATTGATTTTTGCAGCAATGATTATCTTGGATTTGCCCGTTCAAAAACTCTGAGTCAATCGATATCTGATACAGCACATTTAAACTCAATTTCAAACGGTTCCGGCGGTTCACGCCTTTTAGCTGGTAACTCAGCCTTCGCAGAAGAACTTGAAAAAAAAATCGCGGACTTTCATCAGGCACAAGCCGGGTTAATCTATAATTCAGGATATGATGCGAATGTTGGCCTTTTTTCTTCCCTGGGAAAATCCGGTGACACGATCATTTATGATGAACTGATCCATGCGTCGGTACATGACGGAATCAGAATTTCCAAAGCTTCGGCTTTCCCTTTTAAGCACAATGACCTGAGTCATCTGAGAGAACGACTTAAACTATCTACAGGGACAGTTTATGTGGCGGTTGAAAGTGTTTATTCCATGGATGGAGATGAAGCCTCCCTGATAGAAATTGAAGCCGCGTGCCGGGAATATGGTGCAAACCTAATTGTTGATGAAGCCCATGCAACAGGAATCACAAAGAATGGCGGGAAAGGGCTTGTTCAGTTGTATCAGTTGGAAAGCAAAATATTTGCAAGGGTTCATACATTTGGTAAAGCACTCGGCTGCCACGGAGCAATTGTATTGGGAAGTAATTTGCTGAGAGATTATCAGATCAATTTTTCGCGTTCTTTCATTTACACCACTGCATTGCCTCTGAAAAGCCTCATCGCTGTGGATCAGGCGTATTTGCAATTGGAGAAATCGAATGAGGAAATCATGCAATTGCAAAGTCTGATCAAACTATTTAAAGAATCCGTATCACCCGCTGTTAACCTCATTGCTAGCGACTCTCCGATTCAATGTATCTTGAGTCTTGGAAACGAAGAGGTGAAAAAAATTGCAGGTATATTGCAGAAACAGGGTT
Organism: Bacteroidota bacterium; assembly: GCA_030855265.1. Taxonomy (GTDB): domain Bacteria; phylum Bacteroidota; class Bacteroidia; order 2-12-FULL-35-15; family 2-12-FULL-35-15; genus 2-12-FULL-35-15. Next base: position 24,965 of record JALYRR010000013.1, read on the forward strand.
TTGATGCAAGGCCGATATTAAGCCCCACCGTCCAGAAAGGAACGGAAAGATTAAGAATCTGTATTCATTCATTTAACAAAGAAGAAGAGGTAAAGATGCTTGTTTCTGCGATAAATCATTGCTTTTCAACAAATAAAGGTTGATAATCAGGATTTGGTTTATCCATTTACGTAACTATAATTTCCTATATTCGTTGAAAGCAACAGATCAAAACCATTTATGAGAAAGATATTTGTAACAGGAATCGGAACAGACGTTGGTAAAACAGTCGTATCATCCGTATTAGTAGAAGCTTTAAAAGCTGATTACTGGAAGCCGATTCAAACCGGAAGTTTTTTTTCCACCGATACAGCAAAGATTCAAAAATGGATCACCAATTCTGAAAGCAAATTTCATCCTGAAGGCTATCTCCTAAAACAATATATGTCGCCACATGCGGCAGCTGAATTGGAAGGAATCGAAATCGGCCTTGATTCCATTAACCTTCCAGCCACTTCTAACACCCTGATTATAGAAGGTGCAGGAGGATTAATGGTTCCGCTCAACAGAAAGGAATACATGGTGGATCTGATTAAAAAATTCGATGCGGAGGTGATTCTTGTCATTCAGAATTATCTGGGAAGCATCAATCATTCTCTTTTGTCTATCGATGCTTTGAAAAGCAGAGGAACTAATATTCTGGGTGTAGTTTTTAATGGACCACCGCATCAGTTGTCCCAGGATATTATCATGGAATACAGCGGATTGAAATTACTCGGAAGGATCAATAAAGAAGGTGATATCACCCAGGAAGTCGTTTCCCGATACGCGAAAGAGTTCGAATATTTAAGAAACTGAACAAATAAAAAGTAATTATTAAAACCTTCATCTTCCCCGGAAATGAAGGTTTTTTTATTTCCGAGTTCTCATCAAATTATTCTTCTCCGATTGTTTAGCTTTGCTCCAAAATGAATAATATGAACCTCAGGGAACGCGATAAAAAAAATGTCTGGCATCCTTTCACACAGGTCAGTTCCGCCGCTGCACCCATCCCTATTGTAAAGGCAGAAGGCGCTTATTTCTATGACGAAAACGGCAAACGATATATTGATGCGATTGCTTCCTGGTGGGTAAATGTTCATGGACATTGTCATCCTTATCTTTCAAAAAAGATCGCAGAACAATTGCAGACTCTTGAACATGCGATCTTCTCCGGTTTTACCCATGAGCCGGCTGTTCAGCTTGCAGAACGGTTGTTGAAAAGACTTCCGGAAAATCATTCCCGGATATTTTATTCCGACAATGGATCTACCGCAGTGGAAGTTGCTTTGAAAATGGCTTTCCAGTTTTGGAGCAATAAAGAAATTCCCAAATTGAAAGTGATCGCGTTTGAAAATGCCTATCACGGCGATACGTTTGGAGGAATGAGTGTAGGAGCGAGAAATGCATTCAATCATCCTTTTACCCAATTGCTATTCGATGTCATACACATTCCGGTTCCACTGAAAGGGAAAGAATCTCATGTTCTCAAAGAATTAAAAAAGGCAATTGCGAAGAAAGATGTAGCCGCATTTATATTCGAACCATTGATTCAGGGTGCCGGCGGAATGGTTATGTATCCTGCGGAAATTCTCGATGAGATGATCGGCCTGTGTCGTGAAAATGAAGTGCTGACCATCGCGGATGAGGTGATGACGGGTTTCGGAAGAACAGGGAAGTTTTTCGCCTGTGATCATCTGGAGAACAAACCCGATATCATTTGCTTAAGCAAAGGGCTCACGGGTGGAGTGATGCCGCTGGGAGTAACAAGCTGCGCCGAATTTATTTTCGAAGCGTTTGTGAGTGACGATAAAATGAAAACCTTTTTTCACGGACATTCCTACACGGGCAATCCCACGGCCTGTTCTGCAGCTTTGGCCAGCATGGATCTTTTTGATCAACCTGAAGCAGTTGAGAATATGAAGCGGATTGAAAGGAAGCATCTGGAATTTTTTGAAAAAATCAGAGAACATAAAGTCTTGTCAGATGTTCGGGCTTTAGGGACAATTATCGCATTTGAAGTACTGACTAAAGAAGAAACGGGCTATATGAATTCACTTTCGGATGATATCTCCAATTTCTTTATTGAAAGAGGAATTATTCTGCGTCCGCTTGGAAATGTGATGTATATTTTGCCGCCGTATTGCATCAGTGATGAAGATCTTGAATATATTTATAATAGTATTGAGGAGTTTCTGGAGGCTTATTCCGGGAGTGAGCTTTAGCATGGAAGCGAATTTCCCACGCGTCAGTTCGAGTTCGACCGGAGGGAGAGTATCGAGAACAAGCGTAACGTGATGTTGAATCACAGAGCCATCCGCACGTTCTCGATACAATTTCGCAAAAAAGCGAAATCACTCGAACTGACCGCGCGCGGCGACGATGTGAAGGTTATGACGGTCGGTGATTGTCCGATCACAGCATTCGTAATTCGTACTAATTCGTTATTCGTTTTTTATGTTTAAATCAAAAAGAGAATTTGTTTTCATCCTGCTCGCCGGTTTGTTTATCACGAACGCTATCGTGGCGGAGTTGATCGGTGCGAAGCTGATTCAGATTGGTCCTTTTATCATGAGCATCGGGATCATTCCATGGCCGGTTGTTTTTTTGACTACCGATCTAATCAATGAATATTATGGTAAAGCGGGAGTGAAGAAACTCTCAATCATCACTGCCTGCCTCATTGCGTATGCGTTTGTGATCCTGCTTGTCGCCATTCAAATTCCTGCCGCAGTCGGAATTTCTGCTGTGACGGATGAGCAATTCTTTGCTGTATTCGGACAAAGTCTCTGGATCATCGTCGGAAGTATTGTCGCATTTCTTACCTCGCAGTTTGTTGATGTATTTATATTCTGGTTGCTAAGAAACAAAACAGGAAAAAAAATGATCTGGCTGAGAAGCACAGGTTCTACTGCAGTTTCACAATTGATCGATACGTTTGTGGTGTTGGGGATTGCTTTTTGGCTGCCTGGTAAAATGACGACAGCGGTTTTTATCAATGCCGCGTTAACAGGCTATACGTTCAAGCTCATTATTGCGGTTGTACTAACTCCTGTTATTTATGCAGGACATAGCGCGATCGATAAATATTTTGAAGGGGAGGAGGAGAGAGCTTAAAAAAATGAATTCATTGCTTCCGTCAATTTTTCAAGCTTTACTTTTTCAATCGGGTGGGGGCAATCCTTCATCAATAAAAAGCTTCCATTCTTAAGCTGACTTACAACATCCTGAGTCTCTTCCATGGTTACCATCGTATCCTGATCACCTAAAGCAACTAACACCTCATGTTCGATTTGATCGTAATCCTTTGTTGATAGGCTATTCTTATTGCCCAGAGAAGTCATCATCGTGCTTGTTTTCTGCAGCACCATTTTCCAATCGTTTGGAGAATGCCTTGTTTCAAGCACTTTCGCAAATGCCGGTACTTTAGCCTCTATCTTTTCTGCCTGCAACATTTTGGTTTCTTTTTCCGCGATTTCCGGCGACCATAAAAATTTTGTTGCTAATGTGAAGATCTTCTGAATGCGCTCCGGATGATGTTTGGCAAGGTATAAAGCAACATAGCCCCCCATGCTGTAACCGAAAACATTTATCTGTTGAATATTATTGGCGTCAAGGTAATTGAGAACATCTTTTGCAAATGTCTCAATACTAAAAACCTCCGGCATTGATTCACCACCATGCCCGCTGAAATTAATTGTATGCACTCTGTATTCAGATTTCAGCAGTTCCGTGAGTGGCAGAAGTTGATCCTTTGCTCCAATTGCACCGTGAAGAAGAAGTATTTGTTTCATTTTTTTAAAAATCCTAATCACCTAATCACCTAATCACCTAATTACCTAATCACCTAATCACCTAATCACCTCATTACCTCATTACCTCATTACCTCATCACCTAATCACCTAATCACCTCATCACCTCATTACCTCATTACCTCATCACCTCATCACCTCATCACCTCATCACCTCATCACCTCATTACCTCATTACTTCATCACCTCATCACCTCATCACCTCATCACCCATTAACCCATCACCTCATAAACCGAAACATCAATACCGCCGTATTCCCTTTGTCATCCGTAACCTCTATAGAAAAGTTGTGAATTCCCGGTACGAGATTTTTTTCGAATGTATGAAAGAGCAGGTCTTTTTTATATTCATATTCACAAAGCACCCAAATGCCATCGATCGTTGCCCTGTATTTTTTTATTCCTGTAAGATCATCCCTGGCTATGATGCCGAGTGTTTTCGCTTTCGAAAGGTTTTGGACAGGTTGATCTTTGTTTTGTTTGAAAGCCTGTTTTAGTTTTGGCGCCAATGTATCCAACGTGACACAAAAGTTCCCGAATGATTTTGTTTCAGTGCTTACCCAGCCATCTTTATATTTTCCGCCTTCGTTGTGAATGCCGGTCATCCTTAATCCTTCTCCCTGATAGCGAATGATAGTCGCTTTCTCCTGGAGTGAATCCGGCAGCGTTTGTTTAATACTTAACAGCATTGGTTTCTGAAGTGCTGTTTCTTTGTTCTGAATTTTATGGCCTTGAATGGCAGCATTGTTTGTGCGATGAATTGAATAGTTGAAGTCCATATCGTCATACAAGGCATCCGCCGGCAGGAAGATCTTTATATTCTCATCTTCATATTTATTCTCCGAGGAGCAATCAAACCGGCTTCCGCTCTGAGGTTTAGTTTGCAGTGAAGGAATCCCTGACCTGCTTTTTATTTTCAGCATTAATTCGGTAGCGTTCCCTGAAAAATCTTTGACAATAAATTTCATCCAGTGAATGGAGTCATCGTTGAAACTTAATTTTCCCTGGTCAATAACATCCTTGTAAATTCCCGCCTTGTTGTTTTCGGAGAGGAAGCATTTCTGAATTTTCGTTAGATTTTTTTCTTTGTCTGAATAATCAATGTGCGCATTCACATAACGTGCATTCTCGAAGGAAAATGTTTTCATTTCATGATAGTAAATTCTTCTTCCTCCTGATCGGAGTTCGATTGAATAAACTCCGTTCTGATTGCTTGATTTATTTTCCGTGTCATAACATTCTATGCCAAGGCCGATACAACCCTGGACGGAAATCGTGTCGGTGCTTAAATAGGAATACTTGCCCTTTTTATGAATTGGGATGATCTTTCGTAAACTTGGTTTTCCATTCACTCTTGAGTTTTCGTCAAGAGGATAAATAGCCAGTTTTGTAATTCTTGGTTTCACCGTGTCGGGAATAAAAAAGCCGAAAAGGTGAGGGTTGACCGGCATTTCTGTTTTGGCATCACGGATCTCGAAATGGAGATGCGGGCCCTGAGAGCCTCCCGTATTTCCGGATAAACCGATGAAGTCGCCTTTCCTGAGAGGTAACAGGCTGTCGTTTAGAAGAGTATCTATTTCAAATTTCTCTTTCGCATAGTGAATGGTGGAGGTGAGTGTTTGAATTTTCGATTCAAACGACTGCAGGTGAGCATAAACACTTACGTACCCGTTTGGATGGGTTATGTACAATGCTTTTCCATAACCATAAGCGCTGATTTTTATACGGGAAATATAGCCATCGCCGATTGCGTACACCGGCATACC
>JALYRR010000309.1 GCA_030855265.1 Bacteroidota bacterium
AACCTTACTTCATTTACCTTCTCTTCCAGTGATGTATTTATTTCAAAGCTGGATGCTTCAGGCGATTTTGTGTGGGCAAAAAGAATAGGCGGAACCTACCATGATGGTTCACATTCGATCACGGTTGATAATGCCGGAAACGTTTATACAGCAGGCACGTTCAATAGCACAACCGATTTCGATCCGGGCGCAGGTACTTTTTATCTTACACCTGTAAGTTTGTACCATGATCTGTTCGTGACTAAACTGGACTTATCAGGAAACTTTGTTTGGGCGATCCAGCTCGGAGGAATCGAAAATGAATTGGAAGCTTACATTGAAACTGACATTTCAGGAAACCTTTACATCACCGCGTCATTTGTGGGTACAATCGATCTCGATCCAGGTCCTGGGGTTTCCAGCTTCAGCACACTTGGCTCCTATGATATGTTCCTATTAAAACTTGATCCTTCCGGAATTTTTACTTGGGCAAGACTCACCGGCGGGACAAGCAATGAATGGCCGCTCTCGATTGTGTCGGATACAGCCGGAAATACATATACGACAGGGTATTTTTTTGATACCGTGGATTTCGATCCCGGTCCCGCAGAATACCTGATGGTTTCAACAGGACCTGCCAATATTTTTATAAGAAAGATGGATCCTTCCGGAAATTTCATCTGGGCAAAACAAATCGGAGGTGCACCCGGCGTCGGTAATCACATTTGTCTGGACAATTCAGGAAATGTATATGTAACAGGGCATAATTATAATGGTACCATGGATTTTGATCCGGGCCCTGATCATTTTTACCTCACTTCCGCTGGCATGCAGGATGCATTTGTTTGCAGACTGGATAATGATGGGAATTTTAATTGGGCTATAAAAGTTGGCGGGACCAATTATGATAACGCGATAGAAACTTCAGTGGACAACTCAGGAAATGTTTATACCACGGGGTATTTTAAAAGCACTGTTGATCTCGATCCGACTGCAGGGACTTCTGTATTTATTGCTGCCGGACAAGAAGATCTTTTCATTTTAAAATTGTGTCAAAGAAAAATACCTGTCATTACAAGTTCAACAAACACTATTTGTTATGGCGATAGCGCAATGTTGATCACACCCTTAGCTGATTCTTATTTATGGAACACTGGTGACACCACGCAATCAATAATCATTTCTTCACCTGGAAACTATTCTGTTTTAACGAACGAAAACGGATGTGCTGCGAGTTCTGCGTCAGTTTTGATAAATATGGATTCGACAGTTATTGCTTTGGACACAGTTGTTGGGCGCATTACGATTTGTGGGGAAATGAACAATTCAATCAGTGTGTTACCCGGAGCAGATTCTTACACATGGAGTTTACCCCCAACATGGTCTGGTTCATCTCTAACCAACACGATCACATTTTTGCCGGAATCTCCAGGTGGAATTATATCAGTAACGGCGAACAATGCCTGCGGTCCTTCCAATCTTCAATCATTTCAAGTTACAGTTCTTCCAATGCCAACAGTTACATATTCTCAATCACCAGGCTATTTGTGCGATGATGATCACCTGCTTGTACTTTCCTCAGGAAGTCCGACAGGAGGAACCTACAGCGGTACAGGTGTTACAGGAAATTCATTTGATCCAATGATTTCCGGATCAGGGACTTTCCCGGTAGTTTATACATATTCAGATTCCAACTCCTGTGTAAACTCTGATACCGCTCTTATAACTGTAAGCCCTTGCACTGGAATAGAACAACAGGAAACTGAAAATCAGATTGTCCTGTTTCCCAATCCTGCAAAGGATAAAACAAGCATCATAGTAATGGCAAACATGCACTTGAGTATGTTTAACGGTGTCGGACAAAACCTTGGAGAATGGCTGCTGGAAAGAGGGAGACATGACATTTCACTTGAAAACATTCCTCCCGGAATCCTTTTCCTACGATTCGATTCCACCGGTTCCCAGACAGAAACAACTATTAAAAAACTGATTCTGGAGTAAATGGATATTTTCGCCAATCTTACTTTTTCCCGTTCCGTGCATGATAATTTGCTAATTTTAGGAGCCTGAAAAAACTTAAGTTTTCAGCATCTTCATTATGCAAAAAAAATATGATGTCATTATTGCAGGCGGTGGTCTGGCCGGCCTTACTCTTTCGATCCAGTTAAAAAATGCAAACCCGGAAATCTCCATCCTCATCATGGAATACCGTGATACCATTGCTCCTACAGCTGCTCACAAAGTCGGCGAGTCAACTGTCGAACTTGCCACACATTATTTTCGTGAAGTATTGCAGTTAAAAGAATATCTCGAAGAATTTGAATTGCCGAAACACGGACTTCGTTTCTTCTTTAAATCAAATAACAAGGCAGAGATCTCTAACCGTGTTGAACTAGGACCCCGCTTAAAACTCCCAACGCCCAGCCATCAGCTCGATCGTGGTACTTTTGAAAATTTCCTGGAAAAGCATACCAAGTCACTCGGCACCGAATTTATGCTGGGTGCGCGTGTGAAGGATGTGAACTTTTCTGAAGAAGGTCATGAAGTGATCTTTAATCATGATGGAGAAGAGAAAAGATTAAAATCACGCTGGATCGTTGATGCGACAAGCCGTTTCAGCCTTCTGAAAAGAAAATTAAAATTCGAGAAGGAAGCTCCGCACAACGTAAATGCCGTTTGGTACCGCGTAAAAGGTGTAGTTGATATTGATGATTGGAGTGATAACAAAGAATGGAAAAATTTCCTGGCGCCTAAGCTTCGTTACCTGAGTACTGTGCACTTCATGGACAAAGGATATTGGCTATGGGTAATTCCATTGGGATCAAAAAATACAAGTATCGGGATTGTTGCAGATGAGGATCTTCATCCTTTCAATACGATCAATACGTATGAAAAGGCAATGGAATGGGTTAAAAAGAATGAACCGCTTGCTTTCACAAAAGTTTGCCCACCAAAAGAAGAGCTCCTCGATTTCCGGATCCTGAAACATTTCGCTCATAACAGCGGTAGAATTTACTCTTCTGAAAGATGGGCTGTTACGGGCGAAGCAGGTGCTTTCC
>JALYRR010000147.1 GCA_030855265.1 Bacteroidota bacterium
CTTTTAACAGGTCGGGCTCCGAATTGAGGATCGTACCCCAATTGTGCCAACCAGTCGATTGCTTCGGGAGTAGCGGTGAGGTAAATGTTATTCTCCTCAAGTGTTTTCGCAATACCTTTAAATTGTAACTCCACGATACGTTGGATCTCTTCGCGTTCAAGCGGGCGGAACATGATTGTTTCATCTATACGGTTAAGAAATTCCGGTCGGATACTTTTCTTCAGGAGTTCAAATACCTCTAGTTTTGTTTTCGCTATGATCTCATCTCTGTTATCAGGAGTGATCTTTTCAAAATTTTCCTGGATCAGGTGTGAACCCATATTAGAGGTCATGATGATAATAGTGTTTTTGAAGTTGACCACTCTTCCTTTATTATCAGTCAGCCTTCCATCATCAAGTACCTGCAATAAAATATTGAATACATCCGGATGAGCTTTTTCAATCTCGTCAAGAAGAACAACACTGTACGGTCTTCTTCTAACTGCTTCGGTTAACTGCCCACCTTCATCATATCCTACATATCCCGGAGGCGCGCCCACAAGTCTGCTTACTGAATGTCGTTCTTGATATTCACTCATATCAATCCTTGTCATGCTGTTTTCATTGTTAAACAAAAATTCGGCAAGCGCCTTAGCCAATTCCGTTTTTCCGACACCGGTTGTTCCGAGGAAAATGAATGAACCAATCGGACGTTTCGCATCCTGTAAACCAGCACGACTTCTACGTACAGCATCGCTTATTGCTTCAATGGCTTCCGCCTGACCAACAACTCTTTTATGCAATTCTTCTTCGAGATGCAAAAGTTTTTCGCGTTCACTTTGCAACATTCTTGAAACGGGAATGCCTGTCCATCCTGCCACCACACCGGCTATATCTTCGCTGTCAACTTCCTCTTTGATCATCTGGGAACCTCCCTGCTGCATCTCGCCCAATCGCACTTCAAATTCTTTTAAACTGTTCTCAGCTTCTTTCACTTTTCCATAACGGATCTCAGCAACCTTTCCATAATCACCATTTCGCTCTGCCTGCTCCGCTTCGAATTTTAAATGCTCTATTTGTTCTTTTACTTTCTGAATACCTTCCACCACTTCCTTTTCGCCTTCCCACTTCGCACGCAGGCTGGTTCTCTGATCAGACAGTTCCGCAATTTCCTTATTCAGATCTTCGAGTTTCTTTTTGTCGTTTTCTCTTTTGATCGCTTCTCTTTCAATTTCAAGCTGACGGATCTTTCTTTCCAATACGTCCAGTTCTATTGGCATGGAGTTGATCTGCATTCTTAATTTAGAAGCAGCTTCATCCATAAGGTCAATGGCTTTATCCGGAAGGAAACGGTCATTGATATATCGCTGTGAAAGTTCCACCGCAGAAATAATTGCTTCATCCTTGATCCTTACTTTATGATGACTTTCATATTTTTCTTTAATCCCGCGAAGGATGGAAATAGCATCTTCTGCTGAAGGTTCATCCACCATCACTTTTTGAAATCTGCGTTCAAGGGCTTTATCTTTCTCGAAATATTTTTGAAATTCGCTGAGAGTAGTTGCCCCAATGGCTCTTAATTCTCCTCTCGCAAGGGCGGGCTTAAGAATGTTGGCGGCATCCATTGCACCTTCGCCTCCGCCCGCCCCAACAAGTGTATGGATCTCATCAATAAAAAGAATGATCTCGCCTTCGGCAGAAATTACTTCTTTCACCACTGATTTTAATCGCTCTTCAAACTCCCCTTTAAATTTCGCTCCCGCAACGAGAGCTCCCATATCAAGAGAAAAAATCTGTTTGGATTTTAAATTGTCAGGCACATCCCCATTTATGATGCGGTGGGCAAGTCCTTCCGCGATGGCAGTTTTTCCAACACCTGGTTCACCTACAAGAATGGGGTTGTTTTTTGTTCTCCTTGAAAGAATCTGTAACACTCTTCTGATTTCTTCATCTCTTCCGATAACAGGATCAAGACGGCCTTTGCGTGCCTGTTCATTAAGATTGACCGCAAATTTATTCAATGAATTATAAGTATCTTCTGCTGTCTGGCTGGTTACTTTCGAACCCTTTCTTAATTCTGCAATCGCCGCTTTTAAATCCTTCTCATTCATTCCTGCATCTTTCAGCATTTGTGAAACAGGATCTTTGGTTGTTAGGATGGCGAGCAGGAGATGCTCAATAGATACGTATTCATCACCAAATTCTTTGAGGTAAGTGGGTGCTTTCGCCATCACCTGATTCGCATTGGTTGAAAGGTAAGGCTGACCGCCGGTGACTTTGGGATAACTCTCAATGATCTTATCCAGCGTTTTTGTAAAGATCTGCTGATTGATGTTTAGTTTTTTTAGAATGAAAGGTGTTACATTTTCATCCACCTCAGTTATTCCTTTAAGCAAGTGGCCGGTTTCGATAGCCTGATGACCTGAAACGGTTGCTGATTGAAGCGCCTGTTGAACTGCCTCCTGAGATTTTAACGTAAAATTGTTTAAATTCATCTTTGGTTGATTTGTCTTTTTCTGCTCAAAATTTATTCCAAGAGGGAATTAAAAATATTAGTGGCCGTATTGTCTGAAAGTCTTGAAAATGAATGTCTTTTTGGCTTTCTATCTGCAAATAGAATGACGATTTTTCAGGCGCATTAATTTTTTCTATATTGCAGTATATATCACATTTATGAAACTTATTTTTAGGCTGTCCATATTGTTCTTTTTTACCTGCTCCTGTGTTGCAGAGGCACAGCAGGTAAAAGCAGACAGCATTTACAATGTTTATCTCACCGAGAAAACTGATACAGGTAAAGTAAATCATCTTATCAATCTTTTTAACGCTTATAAAGATATCAATGAGGCAAAAGGGGTAAGCTTTGCACGCGAGGCGTTGGAATTGTCCATGAGGATGAAATACAACAAAGGGATTTGCTTGGCTAACCTGCAAGTGGCAGATTACTATGAAAGTCTTGCTGATTACCCTAAAGCCATTCAACATTATTTACTTGCCAAACAAATGGCTGAGAAAGAACAGATGTGGATAGAGGTGGTCCGGGTCAACAACGGATTAGGGATCATTTATTCCAATCAGGGAAGACATGAACTGTCGTTAAAGTATTTTCTTGCCATGATCAGGCTGGCGGAAGACCATAAATTTTTAAAACGGTTGGGAGTTGGTTACAATAACGTGGGCATTACATACAAAGAGCTGGGGCGTTATTCAAAGGCAAATGAATATTACAGCAAAGCCCTGAAAGAGTTTGAAAGAACCAATTTTGTGAGAGGTATCGCTTCAGTAACCAACAATATGGGAACGGTATACCGCATTCAGGGGGATTATGAAAAAGCACTTGATTATTATGAAAAGGCAAGGCAAAGTTTTCGTTCAATAAATGATACTATCGGCGAGTCGGGCTTGAATGCCAATATTGGGGAGGTTTATTATAGCCAGGGAAATTATAAGAAAGCACTTGAGTATTATCTCAAGGGTAAAAATCAATCCGAAAAATATGGACAGATACGGTTTATTAACGATTCATATGAGGGTCTATCCAGAGTATATGCAAAGCTTGGCTCTCACGAACTGGCCTATTCATATCTGAAAAAAAACATAGCTCTTAAAGATTCCCTTAATGATGATGAAGGCATGAGGCAGGTTCAGGAAATGGAGAAGAGGATGGACAATGAAAAGAAAGAAAAAGAGATTGAAATCCTGAAACAAAAAGAAGAGATTCAGACATTGAAAGTTAAAACTCAATCTGAAAGCCTTAAACGCAGTAACCTGATCATTTTTTCGGTAGCCGGAATTTTGCTGGTTGTTTTAGGGATGTCGTTCTTTATCTACAAAGCTTACAAACAGATTAAACAAACAAATACAGAACTGGGGCAGAAGAAGAAGGAGATACAGGACAGTATCAATTATGCAAAGAATATTCAGGAAGCAATGCTGCCGGACGTTTCCTTGCTCAAAGGTCATTTTTCGCAAGGTTTTGGATTGTATTTACCAAAAGATGTTGTAAGCGGAGACTTTTATTGGTTCGGTGAGTTAAATGATATAGTTTATTTTGCGGTAGTTGATTGCACCGGCCATGGTGTTCCCGGTGCTTTTATGAGCATGATCGGTATTGACAAACTCAATCATGCAGCCATTGATAAAAAATTGGAGAAGCCTTCTGAAATACTTTCCTATTTAAACATAAGTGTGAAGAAAGCATTGAAACAAAGTTCTCAAACTTCCGGATCGAAGGATGGAATGGATATGGCAATTTGTTCTTACAATAGTAAAACACGTCAACTCTCTTTTGCAGGTGCCAACAGGCCTTTGTGGATACTCAGAAATAAGACTTTGCTTGAATATAAGGGGACAAAAGCATCTATTGCAGGATATACCGATGACGATCAGGTGTATGAAGAGCATTCCATTCAAATGGAACAGAATGACTCCATTTATCTTTTTACTGATGGTTTTGCCGATCAGTTCGGAGGAGTAAATAAGAAAAAATTCATGACTCGTCAGTTGAAGCAAACTTTTGTTGATCTGCATCATTTACATATGTCGGAACAGGAAAAACAATTACAGAAATTTTTTAATTCCTGGAAAGAAGGAATAGAACAAGTGGATGATGTTTTGGTCCTTGGCTTTAAAGTCTGATCGCTTATGATGAAGTCGGTTACTCGTTTTTTTGTTTTTGCAATTTTTCTGATTCAGGGAAATGTATTTGCTCAATCCGCCGCTGACAGTCTTCGAAGGGAGTTGAGGAACCCTTCCGCAACAGATTCACTAAAAGCACATTTGTATAATAAGATCGCTTTTGAGTTTCTTCGTGAAAATTCCGATTCCTGTGCTTTCTATCTACGCGAAGGCTATACATTTTCTTCCAAAAAAAAATTTCAAAAAGAGCTCAGTAGAATCTGTTTCTACTTTGGCAAAATGTTTTATTACGACGGACAGATAGATTCCTCTCGATTCTGGTATCAGCGCTCCCTTGAATTGGACATTCAACTTAAAGATGCCAGGGCAATGATTGATGATTGCATTCACATTTCAAAAACATATTCGAATCAGGGAAACGTAGATAAAAGTCTTTTCTATCTCTTAAAAGGAATTGGCATTGCAAGACAAACATCAAAAAAGGATCAGGAAGCGGAATGCCTTTTCACCATTGCTGTTATGTACGACAGGCAGGACCAGCCTCTGAAAGCCATTGACTATTGTAAAAGCGCATTGATAATACAGAAGCAATTAAATGATTCTGCAGCCATGGCTTTCTCTCTTCACCGGATGGGGCTTGCGTATGAAGGTTTGGAAAATCATGATGAAGCATTGAAACACCTTGAAGAATCTCTTGAGATAAGAAAAAGACTTGGTCTTACGGGATATATGGGCGCTTCATTGAATGGGATAGGGTTGGTTTATATGGAAAAAAAGGAATATCAGAAAGCGCTAACCCGTTTTTATGATGCCCATAAATACTGGAAGGAATCAAATGACAAAGAAGGCGTTGTGATAGCAACTGGAAACCTGGGTGAACTATATAAACGAATGGGCGATGAAGAAAATGCCCTTAAGTATTTGCTGCAATCCTATGAGTTGGCACAGGAAATTCATTCACTCGTTTTTCAGAAAGGTTCGTCGCATGCTATCGCAGAGATCTATTATAAAAAAGGGAATTATAAGCAGGCCTATGATTATTTTAAAAACTTTTCGGATATCAGGGATACTCTATTTAATGAAGAAAATTCCAACCAGCTGATCCAGATCCAGTCTAAATACGAAGCCGAACAAAAAGAACAGCAGATTCAGTTACTTACCAAAGAAAAATTGCTGCAACGAAGCGAAATTTCCCAGAAAAAGATATTGTTGAATGCCGTTATGATCGGTGGTGTTTTGCTTTTGCTTTTGCTCTTTATGATTTACAACAGATACCGTTTGAAGCAGAAAGCAAATTCGAAACTTCAGGATGCCTATAACCAGATCGAACTCAAAAATGAAACATTGTTGGGTGTTTACAATGTGCTGGAACATAACCGGGATGAGATTGCCACAAAGAATAAAGAAATAACCGACAGCATTAAATATGCGAAGCGTTTGCAAACTGCGATCCTGCCTTCTGATGAATATATTCGCGAAACGTTCCCTGACTCTTTTGTTTTTTACCAGCCGAAAGACATTGTCAGCGGCGATTTTTATTGGTTTGAAAGGTGGGGAGGAAAATCACTCTTCGCAGCAGTTGATTGTACCGGACATGGAGTTCCCGGAGCTTTTATGAGTATCGTGGGTTTTAATCTTCTGAACCAGGCTGTGAATGAGCATGGATTGAACAAGCCAAATCTTTTGCTCAACGCATTGAATAAAGGAATTACTAAAACGCTGAAACAAACTGAGGAAGATTCAATAATTAAGGATGGGATGGATATTTCCCTCTGTTCCATTGATCGGGAGACGATGAAACTCGAATATTCCGGTGCATATAATCCCTTGTGGATCATCCGTGATCATCAGCTTACTGAATTAACCGCCGATAAGCATCCAATAGGCGTATTTTGGGGGAATGAACTGAAGCCTTTTACATTGAAAGAATTTGATCTTAAAAAAGGAGATCGTGTTTATCTGTTTACGGATGGAATGGCTGATCAGTTTGGTGGAAGTAAAGGTAAAAAATTCAAATATTCTCAAATGAAAAAACTCCTCATCAGTTTATATGATTACGATATGGAGGCTCAGAAAAATATCATCATAGAAGAATTCAATACCTGGAAAGGAAATCTCGAACAGGTAGATGATATTCTTATTATGGGAATTTGTATATAAAATGATGAACGGAAGGGATTTTTATAAATTTGATCTTTCAAAACAGACCATGCGCTATAGGCACTTTTTTATAATTCTCATTTTCATCATTACATCCGGGCTTTCTGTAAATGCTCAGCCCTCTGATGATAGTGTGTCCAATGCAGTTTCATCATGGCCTGTAATTAAACAGATTGATTATTTTGATTCTTTATCAATCTACTGGCGGGCAACAAATCAAACGGCAGGACTTCGGTTTGCCAACTTATCAGTGGCTCTTGCAGAATCAAAACTGCCTCAATCCAAATCCCATGCACATGCTTTAAGTGTAAGAGCAAAGGCATTCAGGCAAATGTCCAAATATGAAAAGGCTTTAAACGATCAGGAATTGTCGCTTTCTATATTTACTGCTTTGAAGGATAATGTCTGGATCGGAACTCTTCTTTCTGATATGGGAGGCATTTATTATAAAAAAGGAGAGTATGATAAAGCGCTCGCCTGTTTCTTAAAAGCCATTGGGTGTGCAGAGTTAACTAAAGACAAAGATCAGTTATCAATATGCCTCAACAACACAGGGAATATTTATACGGTAACGGGCGATTATGACAGAGCTATTAAGTATTACTTAAGATCCTACGATCTAAAAAAAGAGATGGGTCAAACATATCAGTCTGCCCTCATACTTGATAACATCGCCCTTATCTATTCATACAAAGAAGAATATGATATGGCGCTGATGTATTCCTTAAGTGCAGCCAGAATTCTTGAGAAAAGCCAATACCGGGAATCTTTGGGTGAAATTTACATGAACCTGGGTTCTATAAATGTTAACCTCAAAAAGTATGATGCGGCTCTCGATTATTTTAATAAATCCTATGAAATACATAAAGAAAGCAATTCGAAATTCTACATGGCCGGATGCCTGATCAACCTGGGTGATGTTTACAGGTTAAAGGGTAATTACAACCAGTCATTATCTCATCTTTATGAAGCCAGATCGATTTCTCTGGAAACCGAATCCCACAGTAATACAATGGCGGTTTATGAAAACTTATCTGAAACATTTGAAAGCATGAAGAAGCCTGACAGCGCTTTGCATTATTTTAAATTATTCAGTTATGAAAAGGATTCAGTTGTGAACGAAGAAAGTACAAGCCAGGTCAATGAACTGTCCACAAAGTATGAAACGGAAAAGAAGGAACAGGAGATCGAATTACTTACCCGGGAAGCTGATTTGAAAGATTCCCGGTTAAAGCATTCCAGAATCCTGAATATATCGGTTATCATCGGTCTGTTGCTTGTATTGACACTTGCAGGTCTTACGTTTTACCGATACATTGAAAAGCGGAAGGCAAACAGTCTGCTGGAAGAAAAAAACATCGCTATTCACGAACAAAAAGAACTTGTTACAGAAAAAAATCGGGAAATCACCGACAGTATTAACTATGCCAAACGGATTCAGGATGCCATGCTTCCATCGCAAAAGATCCTGAATGAATATTTCAAGGAAAATTTTATTTTTTATCAGCCGAAGGATATTATCAGTGGAGATTTTTATTGGGCAACACGAAAAAATGATACATTTTATCTTGCCGCTGCCGATTGTACCGGACACGGGGTTCCGGGAGCTTTAATGAGTATGATCGGAATTAGTTTCCTGCGACAGGTGATCAATGAAATGAACATCAGTGATACAGCTCAGATCATGAATAAATTACATGAAATGGTGCTGAATGCTTTGAATGAAGATCTCAGCCTTCGTAATTCAAAAGACGGAATGGATATCGCCTTGTTAAAGATTGATCTCATCAACCGAAAGGCGCAGTTTACGGGAGCAGTCAGGCCATTGGGTGTCTCCGACAAAAATGGTTTCCAGATCATAAAAGGGGATCGCTTTTCTATTGGTGGTATTAAAACAATGTCTGAAACGTTTTCTGCAACGGAAATTTCACTTGAAGGAAGTAAATCATTTTACATGTTCTCTGATGGATATGGAGATCAGTTTGGAGAAATGAACGGAAAGAAATTCATGACAAAAAAATTGCACGACCTTCTTGCTGAAATTACAGGAAAACCTATGTCGGAGCAACACGTGATCGTCGATTCTGTTTTTAATGAATGGAAAGGGAAAGTAGAGCAAACAGATGATGTTATGCTGATCGGGATCAAAGTCTGATCTCTATAAATTCCGGAGATTCTTCCACACAATATTCAAGTCATTCTCAATCTTGTAATCTTTTGAATAGGCAAGATTCAACCTGTTCCTGGTGTCTTCTGATATGGAGATGTTTTTTATGGCATCAGAAGGGCTAAGGACTGCCGTTCGGATCTTTGGAAGATGAGAGGAGTGTTCTCTGCTATAACCTACCCATGACCTTCTTCCAGTCAAAACAGAAATTATATTCAGTAGAAAATTGATTTTGTCTTTTTGAAAGAAGAGGAGCACCGGAGAAAAGATAAGGACCAGGATGCTGCATAAAACATCGAACAAGCGTTTGTTGCGTTTGTTTTTAGGTTTGCCAATGGAATTTACATCAATGATATAAAGATCACCAGCCGTGTCAATGGAATTGCTTCCGATGATGGATAAACTTTCAGGCGGAGCAATCTTGAAATCAACATCCGCTGAAACCAAAGTATGCATGTGATCAATGATGCCCTGTGAGGAAATATCCCTGGAACAAAATATCACTTCGTTGATCTTATAGATCTGGATCACTTCCTGAATCTGGCTGATGTTTCCTATATAATCCGGATGGCTTTTCCCATTTTCATCCGCGCTGATGAAACCAAGAAAACTTGTATTAATGCTGGTTTGTTTTAATAACTGATTCACTCTTTCAAACTCTTCCTGTTTACCAATTATCACAATCTTTTTG
>JALYRR010000148.1 GCA_030855265.1 Bacteroidota bacterium
ATGAAATCGGTGCTTACCAGCCGATTTACATTGCAGGTTACATCCAGGATAAATTCGATTTTCGCGATTTGAAATTCAACGTTGGTTTACGAGTTGACCGTTTTGATGCAAATCAGAAGGTGTTGAAAGATAAATACCTGATGTTCGAAGCTAAAACGGCGGGGGAGCTTGATATTGCAAACCGTCCATCAAATATCGGTGATGATTATGTTGTTTATGTAAAGGATGTTGAAAATCCAAATGCAAATGATATTACAGGTTACCGTGATGGAAATGTATGGTACAATGCACAGGGTATTGAAGTAACAGATCCGGGAACTGCTCTTGCAGGAACTGCCGGTGGTGTTTACCCATATTTGTTGGATCCATCCAAAAGAACAGCAGATAAGATCTCTGGTGCTGCATTCAAGGATTACGTTCCGCAGATCAGCATCATGCCGCGTATCGCATTTGCATTCCCGATCTCTGATCAGGCAAACTTCTTCGCTCACTATGATGTTCTAACTCAGCGTCCATCTGCAAATCAGACTCGTCTGGATCCTTTGCAATACATGAACTCTCAGAACAACACAAATGGGTATATCAATAACCCGAACCTGAAGCCGGAGAAAAACACAGATTATGAATTAGGTTTCGCTCAGGTATTGAACGAAAAGAAAAATTCAGTAATTACTTTATCTGCTTTCTATCGCGAATTAAGAAACATGGTTCAGACAGCCAGAGTTTACCAGGCATATCCTGTTTCTTACAACTCATTTGAGAATGTGGATTTCGGTACTGTAAAAGGCTTCTCTTTTACTTACGAGTTAAGAAGATTATCAAGTGGTGTTCAGTTAACTGCTAACTATACCTTACAATTTGCTGATGGTACAGGTTCAAGTGCATCGGACGGACAAAACCTTGTTGCCTCCGGACAGCCGAATTTAAGAACAACACATCCTTTGGATTTTGACCAGAGACATACCATTGTTTTGAATATAGATTACCGTTTCGGTGCCGGAAAAGATTACAGCGGACCTGAATTCACAATGAATAAAGGGAAAGAAGGAAAAGAGAAGAGAATTAAATTGCTTGAGAATGTTGGAGCAAACGTGGTATTCCGCGCTGGTTCAGGAACTCCTTACAGCAAGCAGTCTAACGTAACTCCTACAGGACAGTTTGGTATCTCTACATCAAGTGGACTTGAAGGAAGCATCAATGGATCTAATCTTCCATGGAATTTCAGAATGGATCTACGTGTTGATAAAAACATCGAATTGACCTGGGGTGGTAAAAAAGAAGGCGAAGAAAAGAAAAATGCTGAGCTGAACATTTACCTTCAGGTGTTGAATGTGTTGAACACAAAAAATGTGATCAATGTTTACAACGCAACAGGAAGTGCAACGGATGACGGTTACCTTGCTTCGGCAACTGCACAGTCAACCATCCAGGCTCAAAATGATCCGACTGCTTTCTCTGATCTTTATAATGTTAAAATTAATAACCCTAGCAACTTCCAACGTCCACGAGTTATTCGTCTTGGTTTGATGTTATCGTTCTAAATCGTCCCTTAATCGTAAATGCTACATAAAAATAATATTATGAAAAAAAATCGTATTCACTTGATCATTTCAGCAGCTCTGGCATTCTCTCTGAATGCAGGAGCCAAAGAAAATGTCGGTAACGGTGCCGGTATTGCGCCTTTAACCAACACGCTGAAATCTGTTATGGCCGGATGTAATCCTGCAACAGCGAAGTCGGATCTGGATATCAATAACGTTAGAACCACCATTCTTGCAGGTGGTGATATGTGGTGGGATCTTGTTAACGGACGTTACTTCGTTCCGAAACCTGCTGCCGGTTCTACCGGACCAACTTCTTTGTACGCCGGATCTTTATGGATCGGTGGTTTGGATATCGGTGGTTCTTTAAAAGTGGCCGCTATGACATACCGCCAGACCGGTAACGATTTCTGGCCGGGACCTTTGGACAATACTGCCAGCATCGATGCTGCAGTGTGTACTCAATGGGACAAGCACTTTCGTATCAACAGAGCCGATGCAGAAGCTTATTACAACTGGGCAGACGGGGGATTTATTGGAAATAATCCAGTAGGTTCAGAAGGAATGAACGCTATCAATAACTGGCCTACTACAGGGATTGGATTTAATTCCCTTGCCCCTTTCTGGGACATTAACGGGGATGGTTTTTACCAACCTGAAAACGGAGAGATTCCGGATTTTGATGTGACCGGTACAAGAGGTTGTGATGCTGAATTATTTGGTGATCAGGCTTTATTCTGGGTATTCAATGACAAAGGAAATGTTCATACTGAAACCGGTGGTACTGCCATTGGATTAGAGATCCAGGCACAAGCTTTTGCTTTTGCAACAAATGATGAGATCAATAACATGACTTTTTACCGTTACAAGATCATCAACCGCTCATCCTTCCGTCTTGATAGTACATATTTCGGATGCTGGGTGGATCCGGATCTTGGATCTGCGAATGATGATTATGTAGGATGTGATGTTGAATTAGGATTAGGATTCTGTTACAATGGTGATGAAGTGGATGACAATCCTCCGTCTGGGCAAATTCCGTATGGTTCGAATCCTCCTGCGATCGGTGTGGATTTCTTTGAAGGTCCGTTTGCTGATAGCAATGGTCTCGACGATTCAGATAACGGTATTCCTCCAAGTTTCCTTTATTATAATAATGATTCCGTAGATGATGAACGCATTGGGATGGCGAAATTTGTTTATTATAACAATGATGCTTCTGTAACAGGAAATCCTGACGGTGCGGTAGATATCTATCGCTATCTGAAAGGGATCTGGAGAGATAATACACCGATGACTTACGGTGGAACCGGACATTTAACAGGAACAGCATGTGATTATATGTTCCCGGGTTCTTCCGATCTTACTGACTTTTATGGAACAAATGGAATTCCAGTATCTTCATGGAGTGAGGAATTGGTAGGAAATGTTCCTGCTGACAGACGTTTTATTCAAAGTGCCGGTTCGTTTACCTTAAAGCCGGGTGCGATCAATACAATTACAACAGGTGTTGTTTGGGCACGTGCTAATTCAGGCGGTAATCTTGCTTCTGTAGCCCTGATGAAAGGTGCTGACGCAAAAGCCCAGAAATTATTTGACAACTGCTTCTTAACACTTGACGGTCCTACTGCTCCGAATTTAGCGATTCAGGAATTGAATCAGGAGTTGATCCTTACCTGGACAAACCCACAATCAGGGACCAATAACCCGAATGAATCGTATACAGAGGATCCTAACCGTGCAATTGCGACAGACTCATTGTATCGTTTCCAGGGGTATATTGTTTACCAGTTAAGAGATAATACTGTAAGTACAACTGACCTTTATAATGTTGACAAGGCACGGATCGTGTTCCAGTGTGACATTAAAGATGGCAAATCCCAATTGATCAATTTCTACAAAGATCTTAATCTGAACGCATTGGTTCCGGTAGAAATGGTGAAAGGTGCTGATAATGGAATTGTTCATTCAATTTCACTTACAGAAGATAAATTTGCAACCGGTAATAACCGTCTTGTTAATCATAAAACATATTACTTCGCCATCATTGCATACGGATACAGTAAATCGGAAGAGCAGGTAGATTATACAAGACCTATTGATTACCTTCCATTCATCTCCGGAAGAAAGCAGGCGGACGGATATTTCGTTCATACAGCAATTCCTCACATTCCTTCTCCCGAAGCTGGTGGTACCGATCAGCATTCTACATATGGTTCAGGTCCTCAATTGATTCGTATCGAAGGACATGGAAATGGTGGAAATGTTCTTGATCTTACAGATCAGACCACTGCAGATATCTTAGCGAATAACCGTGTAATTACTCCACAATACATCAATGGCCGCGGTCCTGTAAACATCAAGGTGGTGGATCCATTAAATGTTCCTGAAGGTGATTTCAGATTCAAGTTACTTGGTGTTTCTGATACTGCACGCTGGCAATTGACCAACCTTACAACTGGTGAGGTTGTTAATTCAGAGAAAACAATTAAAATTCCGAATGAGCAGATCATCAATGGACAGCTTTCAAGTCCCGGTGTTGTAATACCTAAATGGGGACTGTCTGTAAATGTTGTTCCGGGAGTTGATCCGGGAAATGCGGCAGCTAACAATAACAATGGTTTCCTTGAAGCTTCTATGTCATTCTCGGATGTAACAAAACAATGGTTAACAGGTTTACCTGACCAGGAAGGTGCATTTGACCTGAACTGGATCCGTTCCGGAGGTGCTACATTTACAGCTCCTGAGGATGTATTTAATGATTATTCAGGAATTGATGATCAGCAGGCTTACGAAAAAGTTCTTGGTGGAACATGGGCTCCTTACCGCTTATGTGCATTCACACCTACATCAGGAAGCACTGAAACTTCAGGTGGTCCGGCATGGGGGAACCTGATCACATTGAGCCAGATGAAAAATCTTGCAAGTATTGATGTTGTCTTCACAAGCGATCAGTCGAAATGGACCCGTTGTCCTGTTATTGAATTGGCTGAAGAGTCAACTTTAGCTATCGGCGGTGCTAAAAAGATGAGCATGAGAAAACAAGCATCTGTTGATAAAGGCGGAAATGCTAATTATCCTTCAGGTGATAACAATGACTTTGCAACCGGTATGAGCTGGTTCCCTGGTTATGCGATCAACCTTGAAACTGGTGAGCGTTTGAATATGGCTTTTGGAGAAGATTCTTATCTGTTGAATGAGAACGGACGTGATATGAAATGGAATCCTAGTTCTGGTTTTATTACGCCTGAAGGTGTTCCTTTATTCGGTGGAAAACATTACATCTATATTTTCGGCCACAACGGAGATGCTGTTTATACAAGCGCAGATGCATATCTTCCAAATGCGTTAAGAGATATTCCACGGTACGATGCCGGAAAAGCAATGCATGATCTTCTTTATGCGGCTGAAATTACAAGTTCTGGTGTAAGTGATGCTTACAAACGTGAAGTTTGGGCAGATGCAATGTGGGTGAATATTCCTATCCAGGTACCGGGCCACAGTCTGCTGGAATCGGATGTGAAAGTAAGATTAAGGGTTTCAAAAGAATACAGGAAGAATTACACGACAAACACAATATCACCTGTGCTTGATGCGTCAACCGCGCCTGTTAACAATAACTTCCCTACTTACGATTTCAACACTGCTGATATTACAGCGCACAAAGGTGACAATGAAACAGCTAAGAATGCTCTTGACCTGATCAACATTGATCCGAATCCTTACTATGCATATTCAGCTTACGAGAAGACAGCTTTGGAGAATGTGGTTAAGATCACCAATCTTCCTGAAGAATGTACCGTGTCGATCTTTACACTCAACGGAACATTGATTCGTAAGTTTAATAAATCAGATCCTAAAACATCATTGGATTGGGATTTGAAAAACCAGGCGAAGATTCCTGTTGCAAGCGGTATGTACATTATTCATGTGGATGTTCCGAATGTGGGAGAAAAGATTCTGAAATGGTTTGGTGTTCTTCGTCCGATCGATTTGGATTCTTATTAATCTGTAATTTCTTAAATGCTACTGATCAACAAAAAAAGAGATATGAAAAATTATTATAAGTTTTTAGCCCCCGGAATTTTAAGCAGTTTACTGATCGCCCCGGTTTCTACATCTTTCGCAGGGAATCCTGATCGTGCCGGACAAGCCGGAGCTACAGAGCTATTGATCAATCCATGGGCAAGAAGCTCAGGATGGGCAGGTTCAAATGTGGCGGGTTCACGCGGACTTGAGTCCATGTTTACCAACGTTGCAGGAACGGCTTTTACAAGAAAAACAGAATTGCTTTTCTGCCGTACACAATGGTTAAAAGGTACCGACATTAACATCAACACATTCGGGGTAACTCAGCGTGTGGGTGAAACTGGTGCTATTGGTTTAGCTATCATGGCAATGGATTTCGGAGATATTCCTATTACTACTGTTGAATCACCAGAAGGCGGACTTGGAACTTTCTCTCCACAGTTCATGAACATCACTGTATCTTATGCAAAAGGTTTTTCGGATAACATTTACGGAGGTCTTGCTCTGAAAGTGATCACTGAAAAAACTGCTAACGTAAGCGCAAGAGGTGTTGCTTTGGATGCAGGTATTCAATACGTAACCGGAAAATATGATCAGTTGAAATTCGGTATCGCATTGAAAAACGTAGGGCCAAGAATGAAATTCTCCGGCGACGGACTTTCCTTCAAAACTCCTGTTCCTTCCAGCAGTCAGAATGCAACAATGACCGTTGAACAGCGTACTGCACAGTTTGAACTTCCTTCTTTACTGAACATAGGTGCAGGGTATGATTTTTACCTGAGCAAAGACAGTGCGAAAATGAAAACTCATCGTATCACTGCAATGGGAACATTCACTTCAAATTCTTTTGAAAAGGATCAGTTCAAACTTGGTCTTGAATATGCCTGGAAAAACATGCTGATGGTACGTGTTGGTTATACTTATGAAAAAGGTGTAACAAGCAAAGAAGACAGAACAACAGTTTTTACCGGACCTAGCGCAGGTTTTACATTGGAACTTCCTTTCGGAAAGAACAAATCAACTTTTGGTCTTGATTATTCTTACAGAGCTACGAACCCTTTCCAGGGAACGCACTCCATCGGAGCAAGAATCAACTTGTAAATTTTTTATATATTTGTATAAGTGGAGAGAGTCCCGCATTAGCGGGATTCTCTTTATGTTTTAATAATAGCCTGCAAAAAACTGATAAAATGGCAAACATCTCTTACTTTACGGAAGAAGGATTAAAAAAACTGAAGGAAGAATTGCATCATCTGAAAGCACATGAGCGCACTTCCATTTCAAAACAAATAGCGGAAGCAAGGGATAAAGGAGATCTCTCAGAAAATGCTGAATACGATGCTGCAAAAGAAGCTCAGGGCCTTTTGGAACTCCGTATTTCCAAACTGGAAGAGGTGATGGTAAATGCGCGGCTGATTGATGAGTCAACTCTTGATATGTCGAAAGCCCTCATCCTTTCAAAAGTAAAGATCAAGAACATTAATAACGGTTCAACCATGACTTATACGCTCGTGGCTGAAAATGAAGCCGATCTGAAAGCAGGAAAAATTTCCGTTGATTCTCCTATCGGAAAAGGCTTGTTGGGGAAAAAGGTTGGTGAGATAGCCGATATCATAGTTCCTTCCGGCGTTATGAAGTTTGAAGTGGTTGATATTTCACGATAATAATGGCGAGCATTTTTTCTAAAATAGTAAGCGGTGAAATTCCCTGTCATAAGATCGCGGAGAACGAAAAATTCCTGGCCTTTTTGGATGTGTTTCCATTGGTAAACGGACATGTACTCGTTATACCTAAAAAAGAAACAGATTATATTTTTGACCTCGATGATCAGGATCTTTCTGAAATGATCCTCTTTGCAAAAACAGTAGCGAAGCCTCTCAAAAAAGCAATTCCATGTAAACGAATCGGAATTTCTGTTATTGGGCTGGAAGTCCCGCATGCACACATTCACCTGGTTCCAATGAATTCAGCGAATGATGTTAATTTCACACAGGAAAAATTAAAACCTTCTCAGGATCAATTGGCCGAAACTGCCAAACTAATAAAATCGAAATTTTAAATTAGACTTTTTTTCCGGGATTATCGTTCAGGAAAGCTTTCCATCCGGTATAGGATTTTCCAACACTGCCAGGTTTGCGCTGAAAATGATGACATACCGCAGCTGCTAATCCATCTGTTGCATCCAGGAATTCCGGTGTTTCAGTGAAATTTAAAAGTGTTTTCAACATTGCTGCTACTTGCTCCTTTGATGCATTTCCACTTCCTGTAATCGATTGTTTTATTTTTTTGGGAGCATATTCATTCACAGGCATGTTTCGTGAAAGAGCGCCCGCAATCGCAACTCCCTGTGCACGTCCCAACTTTAGCATGGATTGAACATTCTTTCCGAAAAAGGGCGCTTCGATAGCCAGTTCATCCGGTTTGTATTCATCAATAAGACTAACCACTCGTTCAAATATCTTCTGAAGTTTCAGGGCATGGTCAGGTACCTTTTCCAGGCGAAGCACACCCATCACGATCAGCTCCATTTTGGCTCCTTTGATATGAATAAGTCCATATCCCATGATATTGGTTCCAGGATCGATTCCTAAGATTATTTTATCCGTTGCCATACGAAAATCCCTGCAGGTTTTAATTCTGATTGAAATGGAATGGAATTATAACGCCTCTTTTTGTTATTATTGTGATAATATGGTTTCCCCTCAACATAACCCTGCTTACAAAGTTATAAGTCTTTTTATAAAGGCTGGCATATTAATATTGTCCTTCGTTTTTATTGGACAAAAACTGATCGCCGCCAATGAAAGCATTCAACTCGATTCGCTTTTAAACGGGAGAGGGTTAATTTATTTTATCAGTGTGTGTTTGCTTATCGGCGTGAATTGGGGATTAGAGGCATTCAAATGGAAAGTTCTTATTTCTTCTTTGGAAATTATTACTTATTTGAAAGCCCTTCAGTCTGTTTTTGCCGGAGTGACCATTAGCATATTTAGTCCGAACAGGGTTGGAGAATTTGCAGGTCGTATTTTTTTTCTGGAACATGCAGATAAAGTTCAGGCCTCACTTAGAAGTTTTACTGGAAGTATGATTCAGTTAGCCATCACTTTGTTCGCAGGGCTTGTTGCTTTGTTCGCTTATTTTCAAACTGATCTTGCCGAAACTCATTCCTTTGTATTTCTGAATAACTCAGGAGTGAAAATCTGGTTATTATTTCTCGTTTTGTTTTTGATATTTCTACTTCTTGCGAACAGACTGAAAAAGAGTTTTTCTGAAAAAGCGCAGGGATGGCTGAAGGGAATCTTTGGTTTGGACAGGCGTTCATTCATGCTGAGTTTTTTTCTTTCCCTGTGCAGGTATGCAGTTTATTCTCTGCAGTATTACCTTGTGTTATTACTATTCAATGTAGATGTAGATCCTTCCACAGGATTTATGCTCATTGCACTTTCATTTATGGTTACATCGCTTATCCCAACTTTTGCGCTGACAGAGATCGCTGTGAGAGGAGCAACGGCCGTATATTTTTTCTCCGGAACAGGAGCCGCCCCCGGATCTGTAATTGCAGCATCACTTCTGCTTTGGTTGTTGAATCTGGGTCTTCCGGCTCTCGCAGGAAGTTTTTTTATCTGGAAACTAAAATTCTTCAGGTAAATGGAACTACTCTTTTTCATATTGATCGCTTTGTTTGTAGTTGCAGGTTTTCTTTATTGCATGACCATGCTTTGGTTCGCGATCGGATGGGTATCCTTGAAGGAAGAAAATCAACCTGCTTCGGAAATCAAGGTAACGATAGTTGTTGCTGCACGGAATGAATCAGAAACAATTGAGAATTGTTTAAACTCGATCCTTGCTCAAACCTATCCTCATTCGTTGAAACAGATCATTGTCGTGGATGATTCTTCTGAAGATGATACAGCAGTGAAGGTCAGAAGAATCGCAGAAAGAAATCCAACTGTCCAACTGTTATCTCTTTCAAATGAAGGGAAAACAGGGAAGAAGAGCGCTATTGAATTTGCAGTTTCTAAAGCTTCTGGTGAACTGATCATTACCACCGACGCTGATTGCA
>JALYRR010000149.1 GCA_030855265.1 Bacteroidota bacterium
CTTATAATGCAACATCGCTGCTAACCAAATCGCATTTTCATTTGCAAGTGAATTCTCTTTATAAAAGTCCATTAAATCTGCCATTAAAGCAGGAGTTTCTTGAGGAGAAGCGTAATTGAACATCTCCCCATTTTCGAGCCTAACCGAATTAGGAAACTTTTTATAATCTCCAGGATAGATCTCTCTTCTGGTAGCTTGTCCATCTGGTGTGATTGCTTCTTTCCAAAAAGAACGAACTAATAAAATCTCATTTAACTGCCGAATAAACACTTCTGATAAATCACGTTCATTGTCTCCAGCCAATTCCTGTACAAGTTTAATTGCAACATCGTGTGCTTTCATTTCTTCGATTTCCCTGCCAGAATAATCTCCTGTAACCTTATCAAATAAGAGTAATAATTCAGTATGTCCATAGGTTAGAGTGTTACCCTCCATATGGTTTGAATTATAATTCCATTCTAAACGAAACTTTCTCCAGAGCCGCGCTTCATCTTCCGCCTTTAATGGTTTCAATGCCTGAAATTCCGACTGCAATTCCTTGATCCTATTATATATCTGATTAAGATTCATAAATCTGATTTTATGAGAGTGTAATTCACTCAAATTTACATTATATAATGAAAAATAAGTATATTTTTCAGAAATTCCCACACTTAAACGTTTCATTTCTTTCAATAACCATACGTTACCTGGAACAGCTTTTGACCAATGAAATTAATTATAAAGGTTCGTAAATCTTCAATCCTACAATATACAAACAGCGCAATCTCATCATGGTCATCCTGTAAATAAAGTATATTCGTAAAAAAAATTTACGGTATTATGAGAAAGATCAAACTTCAACCATCGAATATTGAATTTTTAAAACTGATCAGAAAGAATAATAATCGTGATTGGTTCAATGCGAACAAGGACAGATATCTGAAAGAGCATGCGGATATCATCGCCTTTGCTGATGCACTATTGATTGAGATGAATAAGCATGATGTGATTGAAACGGAGACAGGAAAAAAAAGCCTGCACCGGATCTACAAAGACACACGTTTTTCAAAAGAAAAGATCCCATACAAAAGCAACTGGAGCGGAAGCTTCACCCGTGCAACAAAAAGCAGGAGAGGCGGGTACTATTTTCACATTGAGCCGGGAAACAGTTTCGCTGCCGGAGGATTTTGGGGACCCGAGCCGAAAGACCTGAAAAGAATCCGTGACGAATTTACTAATGACGCCGGACCGATGAGAAAAGTTTTAAAGAGTAAATCTTTGATCAGTCACTTTGGTGGATTACAAGGTGAACAGGTGAAGACCACACCAAAAGGATATGAAGCTTCAAACCCAGCGATTGATCTTTTGCGCTACA
Organism: Bacteroidota bacterium; assembly: GCA_030855265.1. Taxonomy (GTDB): domain Bacteria; phylum Bacteroidota; class Bacteroidia; order 2-12-FULL-35-15; family 2-12-FULL-35-15; genus 2-12-FULL-35-15. The sequence goes on from JALYRR010000149.1 coordinate 1,358, forward strand.
AACAATTTACACTTGTGGAAAAGTTTACAGATAAAGAAATCCTGGATCCTGACTTTGTAAAGAAGTTAAATGATTCATTCAGGGCGATGCGGCCTTTTCTGGATGTGATGACGGATATTTTAACGACTGATCTGAATGGCGAGCCTATTTGATAAAGAAAATTTGTTTAATCAACCTGCTGGATTTTACCGATTCCTTTGTTATCAATATTTTTCACCTGCGGATTTCCCCGGTATTTAATTCCGCCGAGACCTTTGGCTTCAATGATTAGTTCTTTTGAGGCAAAGACTTCTGCACCACCGATTCCATCGAGATTCAATTTTAATTTTTCTGCCTGTAAATTAAAAGCCTGGATTCCTCCTACTCCGTTATGATCGATATGCACCTCGCTAACTCTGCCAGCCAGAATCATGGAACCCACGATCTCAGAATGAACAGTTAGCTTATCAGCTATCAGGTCGATGGAAGTTGTCCCCACACCTTTGCAATTCAATTCAAGTTCCTTCGCTTCAATACGAGACATACATCGGAGCTTCCCAACGCCTTCAGTACTTAGCTTCCGCAGTTCAGTCACTGTAACATATATGTTGATTTTCGTCATTTTACTCAGAGAGGTACTATCTTTCATTTTAATGGTCAGGACATTGTTTTCCACGCTTGCGATGATCACAGGTTGAATGTTCTCATCCGTTTCTACTTTAACTGTGGCTTTTTCACCCATCGAAAGAAAAACATTAAACACTCCTTCCAAGCGAATCTCATTGAATTCAGGCACTTCGCGTGCTTCCGAAATCACTTTCCCGTTCCCTTCCACCTTATTGGAACCATCCCCGGTTTTAACAGTCATGTTTTCACAGGAAGACAAAAAGATAAGGCAGAAAATAAAGATTGACGAAAAGTATTTGATTTTCATATTATTGGATTTAAAGGTTGCGTTTAAGACGCTGTTTATTTAGAGAAGTTACAACTAATTCGGTTCCGGATGAAAATTAAAAAGATTATATTTGTTTTGACCTATGAAGCCGAATAACGTTTGCCGCCTGATCCTTTTCCTTTTACTGCTTTCCCGGTTTGGTCAAACGTTTTCCCAAAATGAAGTAAAAGATTCCCTTCTGAAAGTTATTCAGACAGCGACTGTGGATACAGTAAGGATCTCCGCACAAAAAAGCCTGCTTGATTATTTGGATCATGATGCAGAATGGACTGTAGTGAATACAGCTATTCAATCGGAGTGCCGTGAGAAAATCAAAACAGAAAAGGGTGCACGACTCGCATTCTTTAAAGAGGCTTATGCCGTAACACTTAGCAATGAAGGGATTGTTGTTGGGAAAGGTGGTGACAGGGATAAAGCAAAAAAACTATTTGAAGAAGCACTAAGCCATTTTCGATCCATTAAAAATCTTAAAGGAGAAGGGACTGTTTTGAATAACCTCGCATTCAATTATAATCGACAAGGAAATATTCCGAAAGCAATTGAAATTTATAGCAATGCCCTCGTCATTTTCCGCAAAATAAATTCGATTGAGAATCTGGGACAAACTCTGTTGAATCTCGGTTCCATCTCCTACAACCTGAACCAGGCGCAGGAAACTCTTGATTACCTTCTTGAAGCAGAAGGTTATTTAAAACAAAGTAAAGATCCAAAAGTCCTCAGCCGCTGCTACCTGAACCTATCTTCCGTTTACCGGAGCAAGCAGGATTCAGTAAAAATGTTTTATTACATGGACAAGGCCACAGAAATTCTTGAACGGATGAATGACAATGAGGGCCTTGGTTTCGCCTATAATAATATGGCAACATATTACAAAGAGAAAAAAAACTATTCACAGGCAAAAATACTTGTGATTAAAGGATTGGAAGTAAGAAAGCTTACAGGTGACAAAAAAAACATCGCATCTTCTTTAAACAATTACGCCGGAATCCTGGCCGGAGAAGGCAATTGGGATAGTGTTAAGATCGTGCTTGACCAAGCCAATGAAATTGGAGTGAGCATTAAAAGTCCGGAGATTCTTCAGAATAATCATGATGAATTTTATAAGTATTATCAAAAAAAACAAGACAATGGTCTGGCCCTGGATCATTATAAAAAATACATTGTTTTCCGAGATAGCCTTCAAAACGATAAAAACAAAAAATTGTCGATCAAACAAAACATGCAGTTTGAATTTGAAAAAAAAGAAGCATTGCTCATGATCGAGCAGGAAAAACAAAACCTGGCCAACAGGGAAAAACTTCAGCTTCAGCAATTGCAATATGATTATGATAGAAAACAGCGGGAACTGAATACAAAAACGGAGATGAGTGCCTTGGCAATGAAAGAAGAGCTGAGGAGAAAACAACTAATGTTTGAGAACAAAGCACAACAAGACAAAATAAAATCGGAGAGTGACCGGAAAGAATTTTCGTTACAGGAAAACATCAAACGGCAGGAATTGGAAAACAGAAATCAGCGTACCCTTACCTATTTCTTTATTATTGCTTTTGGTGTAATGTGCGCTCTTGCATTCTTTATTTTCCGTGGATTGCAGCAAAATAAAAAAGCCCGTCAGATAATTGAATTGCAAAAAGAAAAAGCGGAGGAACAAACAATACAGATCAGGGAAAAGCAAAAAGAGATCGTTGACTCCATCACTTATGCGAAGCGTTTACAGGATGCGATCCTTCCACCTGTCAGCCTTTTAAAACTTCATCTTCCTGAACATTTCATCTTTTATCAACCTAAGGATATTGTTGCAGGAGATTTTTACTGGCTCGAAACCGCGGATGACTCTGTATTGATTGCTGCAGCGGATTGTACGGGGCACGGTGTTCCTGGAGCGATGGTGAGTGTTGTATGCTCGAATGCTCTCAACAGGACTGTAAAAGAATTTGGGATCACCAGACCGGGCGAATTGTTGGATAAAGTGAGAGATCTAGTCATTGAGACTTTTCAAAAAAGTGAAAGTGAAGTGAGAGACGGAATGGACATATCGCTATTGAATTTAAAACGAAACAAGGAAAAAATTACCGTTCAATGGGCGGGTGCAAATAACCCTTTGTGGTTTGTAAGAAAAATCTCCGGGGAAATGGAAAGCATTAAACCTGATAAGCAATCCATTGGAAGATCAGATACTCCTGTACCTTTCCGGACGGTTGAACTTGAAATGGAAAAGTCCGATACATTATTCTTGCTGAGTGATGGATTTGCCGACCAGTTCGGTGGAGATAAGGGGAAAAAATTTAAATATAAACAGTTACAGGCATTTTTACTTTCCAATATTCACCTTTCTATGGAAGAACAAAAGGCAAAACTGCATGATGAACTGATCTCATGGAAAGGCGGACTTGAACAGGTTGATGACATTCTGATTATCGGGATCCGCCTGTAGGTCCTTTTGAAATTCAATTTCTTTTTGTATACTTGTTATATAACAATCCTATCATGAAAAAATTACTCCTCCTTTTTTCAACGATTTCTTTTGCTCTTTTCTGTTCTTGTGGTTCTGAAAAGGTCAAAGAATCAAACGGTAAGATCCGTTTACAATTTTCTCCTGAACAAGGTAAGGCTGTAAAGATCAACTATACCTTTGAGGTTACATCTCTGGGCAATGGTGATCATACCCAGTTTGAAATGCTGATGGAAGGAAAAACCAGCACAAATGAAAAGGGTGTTGTTCAGCTCGAAATGACAAACAAGAACATTAAACTGAAAGGAACGATCCAGGGAAAAGCCGTGAATGGAGATGCAAGTATCCCGGATTCTCTAGCTGGTGATGCGAAATTGGTTTCTATGTCCGTTTTCGCGATGATGGGTAAAACCTACAGAAGCACTTATGGGCCTCAGCTTGATAAATATTCAGAGGTTCAGATGAGCAATGACAGTATTGTTGATTCAACCGAAAATAAAATGCAGATCCTAATCCGTTATCCAGAGCAGGAACTTGCAATTGGCGATACATGGGAGAAGCAGATCCTCATAAAAAGCAGCAATAAAATGAATTGTGCAGCAAAATATAAACTAACAGAGATCAAAAATGAATGCGCTACCGTAACCGTCGAAGGGAAATTATATGGGAATGGCGACAGTTTTGGGAATGAATTCAGCATGGAGGGAAATCTCAGCGGAACATTCATTATTGATATAAAAACCGGTTGGCCGGTAACAACCGACGTAACTCAGAAATTTACTCTTAAAATGGGCGGCAAGGATATTCCCATGAAATACGTGATAAAGAGTTCCATCGAGTAATTTATTCGACGAACTTCATAAGGTGAATCTTCAATATTCTCATTTACTCACCACTAATCTTTTAGTTCCTGATTCATTTCCATTCCTGCACTGAATTATATAAGAACCCGCTTGAAGGTCTGTCAGATCAATTTCGAATTGGTCAGTCTCAAATTGATTTTCTTTCAAGAGGCTTCCATTCATTCCAAAAACCGACACAACCGTGAATTGCTCCCTTAATACCAATCCGTAAGTATTTATGTACACTTTTTCAACAACTGGATTCGGGAAAATATCCATTCCGAAGTTTTGCATTGGGCTGTAATGAACAGACAACAAATTTGAAACTTCAAACTGACCATCAGAATCCATTTTCCTTAAACGGTAGTATGAATCCCCTAAAATAGGCTTCTGGTCAATTACAGAACAACTTACGATAGTACCAGAGGTTATTCCGACCTCAACGGTATCCAGCGTTTCAAAGCAATATCCATTCTGAGTTCTCTCTAAAATGAAATATTCATCATTCGTCACATAATTGCATGACCATTGGATCGAAATCATGTTGGTGCTGATCTCTGCCTGAAAACTGATCAGCTCAGTTATAAGTGATCTATATTCATTTTCCGTAAATGAATCTTTTTTTGTTCCCTGAATTCTTTCTGTAGGCATTGCAAAGAGCCCTGAAGCGATAAAAACAAAAAGCAGAGTAAGTGTAGATGTTGTTTTCATAAGACACAGTTTTAAAATGAGAAATCAATTATAAAAAATCAATTATTTATTTATCAATCCAAAAGAGAAAAAAGAAGCAAATTGAAAGCACATCGGCTATAGCTAATAAATCCAAGGACAATTCCTTACTATTGATCTCCTTTGTTTTTATTAGTTGAATAATTTTTGTCATGTTTTTTTAGTAGCTGTATATTTTAATTTAATATTAATTTCCCTTCACTCACAGCCCCGTTCTTTCTGATCAATTGATAGAAGTACAAGCCGGCAGAGTGATTACTTATGTCTAGATTATATTCGTTTTCATCCAGAGTTTTCGAGAAAATAAATTGGCCTCTCACATCTGAAATTCTCAAAAGACCGCCATCTTCAATCCCTGAAAATGTATAGTTTCCGTTTCCCGGATTCGGCCAGACTTTTAATGCAGAAGTAATTGATTCTTCCTTAACGGATACGGTATTCACATCCAAACCAAGGATCCAGCTATCTCCTCCCCCGTTGTTTCCGGCGATATCTCCATCAGCCGATTCTGAATATCCTGCAATAACAAGAGTACCGTCAGAAGCTCTGCGAATGCAATAACCCAGATCCAGTCCGCTGCCTCCAAAAGACTGTTGCGTTTTTATTGAGCCATCAGAATTCAGGATCACCATCCAGCAATCAAGACTTCCCTTGTTCATGCTTACATCTCCATCACCGTATCCTGAAAATCCTGTCAAAGCATAACCTGAACCCGGTAATTCAACTACTGAATAAACCTGATCATTTCCACTGCTTCCCAAAGTTTTTTCCCATTGAATATTACCATTTACATCACATTTCACCATCCATCCATCCCCTGCTCCATGATTTCCATGAACATCACCATCCGTGGATTCAGAATATCCGGCGAGTATAAAACCACCATCATTTGTATTTTCAAGTGATTGTCCAAAATCGAAATTTGACCCGCCGTATGTGTGCTCCCATTTAATAGCACCCATGCTGTCGGTCTTAACCACCCAACAATTTCCGGTTCCATTTAATCCGGATACATCTCCGTCGTTTGAGTGTGTGATTCCTGTAAAAAGAAAACCACCATCACTGCAAAGTTTAATATCTTGTCCGCTCTCATAAGCGCTTCCGCCATAAGAATGTTCCCACATCAGCAATCCGGAATTGTTTAATTTTATAATCCACACCTCTCCGGATTCGCTTCCGGAGGTAATATCTCCATTTACAGATTCTGAATATCCGCAAACGATGAATCCTCCATCGGATGTTTGTTGAATTGATTGAGCAGTTTCTCGCAATGAGCCACCGAATGTTTTTTCCCAAATGAGAGATCCTGTATTGCTTACCTTAATGATCCAGATATCTCCATTACCATGATTACCGGTAACATTTCCATCCGTGGATTCCGAATATCCTGCTGCAACGAATCCCCCGTCCGAAGTTTGAACAACAGAACTTCCGTAGTCAAATGCACTGCCGCCAAAAGTCTGTTCCCACTCGATAGCACCATTGGAAGTTGTTTTTATCAACCAAACATCGCCGCCACCCTGATTTAGTGAGACATCTCCATCGGACGACTGTGTATGGCCTATTGATATTAATCCGCCATCGGATGTAAATTCTACTTGTCTTGCGAAATCATACATTCCGCCGCCAAAGGTCTGCTCCCATACCAAGGAATTCTGTGAAGCTCCTGCTACCGAAAAAAGACAGCTTACTATTAATACGATCGTTTTCATATCCGTAATTTTAATTTTGTTTGAAATTTGAAGCGGATGTTTTCACTTCCGTCTCATTTAAGTCAGATTCTTTCATCTTTCGTTTAATGTGCTTTGTATACCCATCACTGTTCAAGAAAACTCCGCTTTGATTGTCATATCTGATCAGAGCGACTGGGAAATCCTGGTAAAAATTATCTCCGGAATTTTTATTCTGAAAAAGACTTACTTCGAAACCATAACTAAAAACAGGATCGCAACTCACTTCTGAAGGCAATTTTGTTGATACAGCAATCATTCGGGAGATAAACCCCGGCTTGGCTACTTCAATAGTATAATATGAGTTTGACTCAAGTGTGAAGCTGAAATTGTGATCATGATAAATCACACTTGTAATCTCGGTCCATTCAAGTTCTTCGTTTTCCTTATAAAGCGTTACCTCTACCCCATTAATTACTTCGTTGTTTTCTCCCAGAGCGATGCCAATAATGTTCAGACATTCTACTGAATTCGAAGAATCGTTCTTCGAAAGAATAATGTTTGCCGTAGTTACAGCAGGACTAAGTATTAATAAAAAGAGCAGGGTGTTTAAAAAGTGTTTTTTCATGAGTTCCGGATTAAGAGGTTCGTATCTTAAAAATCACATTTTAGTTTAGTACCGAAATTGTAGCAGAGCTGAAACTGGAACTGCAAAGCCATTGCAATTTTATCACGGTACATTTCTTTGTTGTAATCTTTATTCAATGTATTAAAGCCACCAATTGAAATGCTTGCACCCGCGTGTATCGGTTTAAAATGCTTAAAATTCAATCCTACCCCTGCATAAGCTTCCATTACCTGAAGTTTCATATGTTCATAACTATCAGAAGGAGTTTCTTTAGAACCTGCACGTTTTTCAATTTCTATATTCCCGCGACTCATATATGCAGAAGAGTGGCCTGCAAAAGTTCCTAAGAAATACAGATCCATTTTTTTTGAATAGCTGGTCGTGATGGCATACATATAATTTAACTGGACACCGGAGCAATTCATTTTTCTTCTCTGGAAACTGGGCCCGATCGTTAATGTGCTTTTGTTCATTGTAAGACCCAGAGAAGGAGACACATTGCCACCCAGACCGCTACCGGTAAGATTTCTTGAGATTTGAAAAGAAAAAGCAGGTTCGTTTGCGTTTGACAACAATGAAACGCAAATAAGCATTAAACAAACAACAAAAGGTTTAAGGAAAAAAGAAAAGGATGGCAGGAGTAAATTTTTTTTCATGTTAAAGGTTTAATTAGCTAATAGTATATGGACAATTCAATAAGTGATTTTTAATATTTCGAAACAAAAATATCGTCATTAAAAAAATTCGGAAATAGTTAAAAAAATGATAAATCTGTCATTCCAACAACTACACACATCAGGTAACAAATACCAGCAGATCTATCTGAATCCTTAACACAAAGGTTCAATAATTACAGTGATCAGGAAATAGACTGAAAGATGAAAGGCGTGTAGTACAAACTATGACACGGATGAAAATGTTGATTGATGATGAGGTGACGGAGGATGGAGTGATGGAG
>JALYRR010000310.1 GCA_030855265.1 Bacteroidota bacterium
CTGCTTTAATTTTTCATCCACGCTGATTTTATTTTCACGCAAGTATCTTTCAATGGCATACAGGCTTTGTATTTTAAACAAAGCATGATTAGCGCGCACTTGGTCGTTATCCAGCGCCTTTTCGAACATACGCCTCGCATGAGCCATGCAATGAAGCAGCTTTATTTTTCCTGTATCAAAACTATCGTAAGCGGAGTAAGCATCTGTTTGAAGATAACCTTCATAATCTTTTAAAATATCTTCAGGCCCTTCTCTCCCTCGGCCGGGGCGGTAGTCAAAGAGAACTAATTTCTTTTCAGGCGAGTGATAAACCCAGTAATACCCTCTGTGCGTAGTCCCTTTTTTATCTTCATCCAGTACTTTGATAGGGGTTTCATCAGCTTGCACATAACCGCTGGAGAGTACTTCCTTTTTTAATACATCATAAAGTGGAGCGATCAGATCGCTTGCTGCTCCAACCCAATCACTCATCGTGGAAGCAGGAACATCTACTCCAAGTCTTTTAAACTGACCTATTTGTCTGTGTAATGGAAGGTGATCAACATATTTGCTGATCAATATATGAGCTAACAATCCGGGACCAGGCATCCCTTTTTCAATTGGGCGCGATGGAAGTGAACCAATCAAAATGCCTTCTGCATTCGCCTTAGCATACTTAGGACGTATGTATTGATTTACTTTTAAAACCGGTGGATGATATTCCAATTCTTCTGTGATCTCCTCACCGATCTTCTTTAAACCTTCTGTACTTTCTGTGGGTTCGATTATAATTTCTACACGATCAAGATGTGGGGGAAGGATTTGTCTTCCGGTAGAATCCTTGGTGATCTTCTCTGCTTTCTTGCGCTCATAGCTGATCGTTTCTATTACTTCTGGCTTTTCTTCTGAGGGGATATCAAACAGAGAACTTTGTGAAGGATGAACAGCAGGAATAAACCGTTCGCTTTTTGTGCCGAAGATCATGCGTTTTATTTGCGCGATCTCTTCTTCAAGCTTATTGATGCGAAAATCTTTCTCTGCAATGATTTTTTGTGCTTCAACAGGAAGATTTTCATAGACTTTTATCACAGCACAAATGTAAATCAATATACCTCTGGCGATACTGATTTTGTTGCTGTTTTTTCAACAATGTAATGCTCATAACGCAGCCTTTTTTTAACAGATGAAAGCAGTATTCCTTCCATGATTAAAATTAGCTGTTGAGAACTCAATAAAATTGTTGATGAAGATGTGTTTTTCGGGATTTCAAAGGTTCCTTTTTCAAGACGCTTGTAATAAACAGCAAAGCCATCTCTTTGCCATTGCAATAGCTTGATGCGATTTTTTGAGCGGCTCAAAAAAATAAAAACATCACCACTAAGCGGATCCATCTTAAATTCATTGCGCACAAGTCCGCACAGACTGTCAAACCCTTTTCGCATATCAGTTAGTCCGGAATAAATAAAATAACGCTGAGCCGATGTGATGCTGAGCATTACTTTAAAAGCGTCCTAAAATATTCAGCCGGAACCGACTGATAGAAAACAACTTTTTGTCCGGAGTTTAAACTTAGCTCAGCAAATATGGAAGAATCCTGCTTTAGTTCGAGAGCAATAAATTTTTCAGATGTTGATTTTTGAATATTCTTCTTTCTGCCGTGCCTCTTGCACCAACCTGTAAATGTCACGTATTTTAGGCCTTGTTCATCTGCGAAGGACTTTTTGGTCTTGCCGCTTTGTTTCCAGAGCTCTACAAGCTGATTAATCTCATCTTTGCTAAGCAGTTTTCTTTGAGTTGAATTATCCATCTGATTTTTTTTCAGACAAAATTAAATGCCTTATCTTAGCTAAACAAGATGTGGTTTAGCGGAGGGATACACTACAACATTATAGACTTGAGAAGTCGTTGTTACTGTTTGTTTATTTTCTGACATCTTTCCAGAAAGAGGTATATTGTAAGGATATAGAATAGTTTCAGTTTTTATAGTTGTAATAGTAAGTTGTGAAAGATCTTCATTATATTTATATGTTATATTTCTAGCTACTTCAGTAACTGAATTAGCAAGTTGAGGAGCATTACCTTCTAACAGAATCTCCATCAATATACTTTATCAACGGATTAAGAAAAATTTCTTGATAGCATTTTAACCCTTTGTCATATATTTCTTTATTACCTTTAATAGCTTTTCTTTTTGCTGTCACCTCTAATGTCCCAAAAGGGATATTTTGAAGGCGAAAAAAATCTAAATGAAGAAACGAGAATGTATCTTTATCTACAAAAATAACACTGAAATATAAAGTATCAGTAATACACATCATTTTATAGTTTCGATATTCACCATCATTATAACCATAAATACTATAATATCTCTCAATATTTAAGTTATTAAAAATAAATTTGTCCGTTTTCAATTGCAGAGAATCATAAGACTGATTAAATGTATGTGTATTATGAAAAGTTGCTGGTCTGTCAACTGGCCAAGAAAAAATATCTTTAAAACTACAAGAGGTTAATACTAAAGCCAATAATATAAATGCTGCGTATTTTAAATCAATTAATTTATTCCTTTGTTTTTTCATCTTTTTGTATTTGTTTCGGAAATGTGTAAAATTTCATTAATACAATTTGAACTGCTGCTTGAAATTTTTCTTTCGTAGTATTTTTAGCTCCTGTTTCACCTACTTTATTAAAAATAATATTTTTTAAATCTTGCACGTATGCTTTATCTGCTGGCAAAGCCAATTTATCCGTCGCAAATTTAATACTTGAATTTTCTTTCTTCAACTCATCATATAATTGATCATGCTTTAAACCTGCATTATCCAAATTATTCAGTGGTTCTCTACGATAATCTTTCTTTTTATTAGCTTGTTCTGGATTTTTCTTTCCAGTATAAATCGTTCCATACATTCCATCTTGGTGAGCTTCCATGATGTCTCCAGTTCCTTCTTGATATTTACCATCAAAATCCCTTTTAATTTCCAAAGCTTTACCACTTGCGTCAACATATTGGTATTGAACTGTTCCCATTTCAGATT
>JALYRR010000311.1 GCA_030855265.1 Bacteroidota bacterium
CTGTATAGAAGTGATATGCATCCTAAATCACTTGAGTTACTGAGCGCAGTTTATGCGAAGAATAGAAAAGCTGCTGACATTGAATATGACCTTGCAAGGGCAAATCATTTTAATTACAAATTTGACGAAGCAATAGCCCTTGTTACGAAGTATGAAAAAAACACCAAAATCACAGAGAAGCAAAAAAAGGATGCGCAACAATTGATCGAATATTGCAATAACGCAAAAATTCAGGTCGCTGCACCAGTTGATGCCAGCATAGAAAACATTGGCGATTTCATTAATACAGTGAGTGAAGAATATGTTCCTGTCGTTTCCTCTGATGAATCTGTTATGATCTTTACCTACCGGGGAGATCAAAGTACTGGTGGTTTACAAAATGCATACAATCAACCGGATCCTATGGGCACCTATTATGAAGATGTCTTTATCTCCTACAAAGAAAACAATACATGGTCCACTGCAGCATCAATTGGTTCTGCCATCAACACGAATGTTCATGATGCAGCGATTGCAATTTCCAATGACGGTCAGAAGTTTTTTGTTTTCAAAGATGATGGCACCGATGGAGGAGATGTTTATCTGAGTCGTTTAAATGGTATCGACTGGTCGGTCCCCGAGAAATTAAAAGGAGATATTAATTCTTCTTATTGGGAAGGCAGTGTATCACTTTCTGCGGATGAGAAAACTTTGTATTTTTCAAGTGAACGGAATGGTGGATTAGGTGGCAGGGATATGTACCGTGCAACACTTCAGGTTGATGGCAGTTGGGGGAATGTTCAGAATCTTGGTACGACAGTCAATACAGCCTATGATGATGATGCTCCTTTTATACATCCGGATGGGAAAACACTCATGTACAGCTCAAAAGGCCTGAACAGCATGGGAGGCTATGATATTTTTATTACAGAGCTGAATTCATCTGATTCATCCTGGTCGACTCCGAAAAATATCGGTTACCCGATCAACACCCCTGATGATGATCGTTATTTTGTACTGAATGCTGATGCAACGCGGGGTTATTATGCTTCCGGAAAAGGAGGAGGATTTGGATTGCATGATATTTATAAGGTGAATCTTCCGGAGAGTTTTATGAAACCGGTTATCGCTATGGTGAAAGGAAAAATCACGCTTGACGATAAACCTGTAATGGCAGAAATAGTAGTAGATAATATTTCATCCAAAAGTAATTACGGGCAATTCAGCTCCAATGTTTTAGATGGGGATTATCTGGTAAACATCGGCCGGGGCAGCAGCTATAAATTTACTTATCGCCTGCAGGGATTTCCCGATAAAACGGAAACGGTTGATATCACAACACTTTCCGCTTACCTTGAAAAAGTGATCGATGTAAAGTTTTATACTGCGAAGGATACTACACAAAAAGCAGATTCACTCACCATCGCTAAGGCAGACACGACAAAACAGAAACCACTCATTTCGGATGTGATCAGTCAGCTGGGGAATTCGACCAAAGAAGGGCTTGAATTTAAAGTACAAATCGCGGCTTATAATCTTGCGAAGAATTACAAGTATGATTTTTTAAAGCCGCTTGGCAGAATTGAAAAAATTGTGCTGGAAGACGGGATCACACGTTTTACCGTAGGAGGATCGTTTTATACTCTGAATGCGGCCATTGAATTTAAGAACAAGGTGCGAGCAGCCGGACAATCTGATGCCTTTGTTACCGCTATTTACCAGGGAAAGAGAGTCTACCTTGAGGAACTGGAGAAATTAGGATTAATTCCGGGCGCAAAATAAATAGTTTTAGAAAAGCCGGATTTTATTCAGCTACAATGGCTAGTTTTTCTCTATCAGGGCTAACAGTTATCCGGCTGATCTTTTTTATTTTATTTTCTGAAAGGTCAATTAGTTCAACCCACTTTTCAGTTCCGGTAGTATTGAATTTTTCTTTGATGTAAAGTTTCGATCCGTTCCCTATGATAAGTTGGTCCGGTCGAATAAATGCAAAGTCCTCCGTTTCGAATTCTATGTTTGTTTCAGCTTTCAGATCTGTATTGTTAAAACAGCTTGACGACCAGATCTTCCCCTTATAAGCAAAGTAAATTCGTTTGCCGGTACTTCCATTGATAATATGCAGAGAGCGCCCTGCTGAATCAATTACAGGAATCAGCATTGCTTTGCCGATATCAGCCAGTACCAGCTTAAAAGGATCGGTGATTAAAAAAAGATACACGAAATCCGCATTGCTCCAGCAATGATAACCTACTGAATCCACCCAAGACATCAACGAAGAGGGTTCACCACCTTTTAATGGAAACTTCCATAAACGCTGTGAACTATCGGCTTCCACCATTACCGCCGAAATGTTTTTCCCATCGGGCATGAAGGTTGGGGAGTATTCACTTGTTAAAGGCGTATTAGTGAATTGACTTGTCTTCCTTGCTTTTAGTTCATATTTAAAAATATCCGATTGATTCCCATCACGCATGGAAGTGTATAATAAACACTTTCCATCAGGAGAAAATGCAGGCTGATTGTCATAACCAATGCGGTTAGTTACGTTAACGGGATTTTTTAAAGAAACACCGTTTGAACTTGTTGTTATGTCGAGCAGCCAGATATCTGTGTCGGGGACTTGCGCACTAAGAGAAAATGCAAAAAGAAAAAGCGAGAAATAAAGGAATAAGTTTTTTGTCATTTTTTTTTGGATCGGATCTTTCTGCTGATCATTCAGAAATAATTAGACTAAATCTTTTTCTTCATTTCATCCGCAATGCCTGCAGCTGCTGAATTAGGGCCGTGTTCAAAAGAGCGAATAATATTCTGTTGCTCGTTTTTTGTTTTATTCTGACTAAGCTTAAATTTCCCTTCCAGTTTCGTTACTTCGATCTCAAAGGATACGATAGCTTTCAGCATTCCATTTACATAATCGGGTGAAAGAGATTTCCATTGCTTATAAAATTCCTGTTCGTATGTACTGATCATTTTCTCAAGAACTTCCACAGAACGCTCATCGCCTTCCAACAGTTTGACTGTTCCGGAAGCGTG
>JALYRR010000014.1:0-687 GCA_030855265.1 Bacteroidota bacterium
ACGCAAAATATTACTGGTTTTATTGCTTGTAAGCCCGTCCTTTTCGGTATAATTGACAAATGCTTCGTTGCTAAAAAGATTGATACCGCCTCCCAGAGTTCCGATCCAGATATTTCCTTCGTAATCTGTGTTAACGGACATTGCCCCATTGGATGACAAGCCTTTCTTTTCATTGAACAGGGTGAATGTGCGCCCATCGTATTTTAGAGCACCATGATCAGTGGCGAACCACATATTGCCGAATTTATCTTCTGCAATACTTCCTATAAAATCATTGGCCACTTCGTCGGGAAGATCGAGAGGTTGAAATTTTTTTCCGTCGTATTTAAGGACACCATTTTCATTGGCGCCTCCGAACCAGACGTTACCTCGCGAATCCACAAGAGAGGAAAAAAACGTCTTGTTGTTCGATTCCGCTTCTTTATCGTAGCTGATGATACGAGTGCCATCAAACTTAGCTATGCCATTTGAGATCCCCATCCAGAAATCACCTTTCAGATCCTGAACTACGCTGAAGACATTATTGGAAGGAAGCCCGTCCTTGGTGGTGTATGCTTTAAATGTTTCTCCGTCGTAACGGATCAGTCCGCCTTCCTGAACGGCGAACCATAACGTATTATCTTTATCACAGCAGATCCAGTAAACTGTGCCTTTTGCAAGCCCTTCTTTATCTGTATAATTCGTAAA
>JALYRR010000014.1:697-30365 GCA_030855265.1 Bacteroidota bacterium
ACTTTATGCCATCAAACATGGATACTCCTTCGGATGTCGCAATCCACACATTTCCTTTTCTATCTTCTGTAACAAAGGTGACATCATTCCCAACCAGTCCTTCTTTTCTGGTATAATTGACAAAAGTTTTATAATCGAATCTGCTTACGCCTCCGCCCTGGGTACCAAACCATAAATATCCTTTGCTGTCCTGAAAGATGGTATTTACGCTGGAACCGGCCAGCCCGTTTTTGGCTGTATAATTTTTGAAATTATATTGCTGGGTTCTGCCTTGTAATGCAATGAGGCAAAGGAGAACAATAAGGATTTTTTTTATTTCGTATCGTATCATCGTGATGGAACAAATTTAAGATATTAATTGGAAGAAGCACATTCCTCCTGGAATGTTAGCAAGGAACCTATCGAACCCTCAGGAAATCACCTTAAGTTCAAACGGTTTAAACGATTCAATACACCTTTCTGACCAACCAACACTCTTCAACTCGTATAAAATTAGTAACTTGCAAAAAAATAAAGGAATGAACAAGAACGGCCCAGTTGTAGTCATCGAAGACGATGCAGATGATCAGGAAATACTTCAAGAGATATTTAGAAATCTCAATTATAAGAATAAGATTGTCTTTTTTCTTGACGGGAATGAAGCATTGGAATATTTAAATAAATCAGAGGTTACTCCTTTCCTCATCCTTTCTGATATCAATATGCCCAGGATCAACGGTTTTGAATTGAGAAATAAAATTCACACGAATGAACAGTTGCAATTGAAATGTATTCCGTATTTATTTTTTACAACCAGCGCAGATAAAAAGGCTGTGATCGATGCGTATTCTATGTCGGTTCAAGGCTTTTTTGTAAAACCGAACACTTTTACCGAATTGGAGAACAGTATCCGTAAAATCATGGAATACTGGAAAGAATGCATCGCACCAAATGAGTTTTCTTAAATCTGTAAACTAAATTTCTCTGCAGGTTCTATTTCTAAAGTAATTGCTTCCCCTCCCGCTTATCAAAATTCTTTTCCTATTTTTGGATGATGGAAATCGCATCTTTCTCCGACGAACATTTTATGCGCGAAGCATTCAAAGAAGCACAAAAAGCCTTTGATGCAGATGAAGTGCCTGTAGGTGCTGTAGTAGTTTGTAATAATAAAATCATTGCACGAACACACAATCTCACAGAACGGTTAAATGATGTAACCGCCCATGCTGAAATGCAGGCTATCACATCCGCTGCTAACTATCTCAATGGAAAGTATCTCAATGAATGTACGATGTACATTACGTTAGAGCCTTGTGTGATGTGTGCCGGCGCACTTGCATGGTCACAACTCGGCAGACTGGTTTACGGTGCCAGCGATACACGCAGAGGATTTACATTGCTTCAGGAAAACAAATTGCTCCATCCTAAAACACAGGTTCTGTCAGGGATTCTGGAGGAAGAGTGCTCAGAACTGATAAAAAACTTCTTTCTGGGGAAAAGGTAAGGCATGATTCCTTTGATGCTGGCCATAAAAAAAGCACCGGAAAAAAACCGATGCTTTTGTAATTTTTCTTGTACTCTTTTAACGTTCCGCTGCTTTTTCCTTTACCATTTTCAACTTTCCTGGTTTCATGTTCTTGTCACCTTCAACCGGTGGTTCAACTGTTTCGGATTTTTGAACGACCGGTTTTACAGGATTACCATCTGTGTCGAGCTCCACCACTTCATATCCTAGTTTTTTAAGGTTTTCATACACCTTAGATTTATCACCTACTACAAGAATAGCCATCCTGTCAAGTGGTAAATGCTTTTTCGCCAATGCATCCACGTCGGCCTTTGTCATGTTTTTAAGGATCTCATTTTGTTTCACGGTGAAAGCAGGATCAAGATTATAATCCATGATTCGTTTTATAAAACCTGCTTTTTGCATGGCAGTCTCATATTTCAATGCTTCGCCTTGTGCCATTGCACTTTTGGTAAAGGCAAGTTCTTCGGGTGAAATCCCTTTCTCCGAATACAATTTTATTTCTTTCATAAACTCTACAATGGAACTGTCGGTTGCATTTGACCGAACTCCCGCAGCAGCGGTGTAGGGACCTGCAAATTGATTGCCGGAGAAGCTGGATCTTGCACCGTAAGTAAAGCCATTTTTTTCCCGCAGGTTCAGGTTGATCCTGCTGTTAAAAGCTCCACCCAAGGCATAATTCATAATGGTATTTTTATAATATTCGCCGGTTGCGTCATAGGGCATTCCCATATATCCAATGCGGATCTCCGACTGTGGTGATTTATCCTTGTGCACAAAATAGATCCTCGTTTTATCGATCTTCGGTAATGCAGGTTCTTTGAGATGAACGACCTTATCCCCTTTCCAGTTTTTCAGGAAACCTACTTTTGCCAATGCCTGTTCCTGCGAAATATTACCCACGATCACAGCAGAGGAAATAGCAGGAGAAAAATAATCTTTATAGAATTTTTTTACATCGTCCAATGTGATCGCACTTACCGTTTCTTTTGTCCCTAAACTGGAAATACTCATGATGTGGTTGTTTCCATAGAGTAATTTTGCATATACATTATTGGCGATGGTCGTTCCCTGAGTCACCTGGTTATCAATAGCCTCCAGCCTTTGTTTTTTGATGCGTGCAAATTCCGCTTCGTCAAATTTAGGGCTGAATAAAATTTCTTCCGTAATCGCCAGTGTGGAATCAATATTTTTTGTGAGTGAAGAAACAGAAACAACGATGTCCTGACCCGTGTTATACACCTGCACGCTGCTTCCCATACTTTCCAGTTTCTCTCCGATCTCTTCTGCCGTATGCTTCTTTGTCGATTCATTTAAAATACTTGTCAGCAATTGGGAAACACCCGCTTTGGAAGGGCTCTCATAACGATGGCCTGCTTCTATGCTGATCTGTATGGCAATACTTGGCACCTCATCCGTTTGAGAACCTGTTACTTTTAATCCATTGTCAAAATTACGCGTCCAGTAAACCGGCGACTTTACAACAGGTGCTGGGCCGGCAGCGGGCTTTATCGATCTGTCAAATGTGTCTTTTGTTTTGTTGTAGACCAGTGATTTATACTCTGCACCTTCTGCGGCATTTACATTGCGGACAGGATAGGTGAAATTGTCTTTTTGTGCTACAAGACTCGGCTTTCCTTTTGGATAAATACTTAGGATCACTGCGAATTTATTTTTCATGTATTTATTGTAAACGCGCATTACATCTTCTTTAGTCACTTTTGAATACCTCGCCAGTTCCTCTTTCAGATAATTCGGATTACCGGTGAATGTCTGATTAGAGGCAAGTATGGATCCCTTGCCCTGAACACTTGAAAGTGATTGAATATATTGCGCTTCGAAGTTTGCATAGAATTTTTTAATGTCCTCATCTGTTACTCCTCGTTTTTCGAATTGAGCGAGCGTTACACGCACCAGGGAATCCATTGGCGCAAGCGATTTATCCTGGAATGTACGAATGCTGATATTCATTGTGCCGGATAATTCGGCCGTTGGATGATAAACAGCTGCCATTTGGGCGAGTTGTGTTTTGACAAAATTCTGATAAAATAATGAAGATTTATTTCCTCCAAGCACATCTGCGAGTATGTCAAGTGCAGCCTCGTCTTCGGTTCTTGCAGCAACAGTTGGGAAAGTGAAAGTCAATTGCGGAGCACGGATATTGTCCTCATAGGAAACATAACGATCTTTTTCCAGCACCGGCTCAGGAAATTTTCGAGGATTCACTTCAGGACCTTTCGGAATCGGACCGAAATATTTCTCTGCCAGCTTAAGCACCTCTGCTACTGTTACATCACCCGCCACTGTGAGCGTTGCATTGTTAGGGCCGTACCAGCGCAGGAAAAATTTCTTCAGGTCGTTCACATCTACACGGTTCAGATCTTCGATATAACCAATGGTCAGCCAGGAATAAGGATGAGTAGTGGGATACAAAGCAGCCGAGGTTTTTTCGCCGGCAAGTCCGTATGGTTTGTTATCATAATTTTGTCCGCGCTCATTTTTAACTGTTGCGCGTTGTACTTCGAATTTTTTCTGTGTTACAGAGTCGAGCAAAAAACCCATCCTGTCAGACTCCAGCCACAAGGCCGTTTCCAACTGATTGGAAGGGACCACTTCAAAATAATTGGTACGATCCAGATTGGTTGTTCCATTCAACGTTCCGCCTGCTTCAGTCACAATTTTGAAATGTTGTTCATCCGCTACATGTTCAGAACCCTGAAACATCATGTGCTCAAAAAAATGAGCGAAGCCGGATCGACCTTCCTGCTCACGGGCAGATCCCACATGATACGTTACATCAACATATACAACCGGATCCGAATGATCTTCATGAACGAGGATCGTCAGGCCATTCGGCATTAAATATTTTTCATACGGAATTACGAGATCGGCTCCATTCCGGGTTACTTTTTCTACAAGTTTGAACTGAGCGGATGCACTGAATGAAAGAAGCGTCAAGGCCGCAATATGAAGGATTTTTTGCATGTTCATCATTTTGAATATAATATAAAGATACCGGTTTCTTCAGTTGATAAAAAAATTCGGATCGGATTAGTGTAAGCGGTGAATAGGATCTATAAGCGGAAAAAAAATCGCCCCGGTTTTAAAACGGGGCGATGAAAATTACTTATTGAATCACAAGTCGCTTGAAGGTACTACCGTATTCCGTTTGTACACTTACAATATACATTCCTTTATTAAGATGGCTTACATCAAATTGTTTGTTCAGAGTTCCTGTCTGACTATCTGATGAAAGTTGTTCCTGCATAACCATCTGGCCGAGTGCATCAAATACCTGGAGGTTGTATTTCTCAAACCCTGCCGGATATTGCAATGTGAACATTTCTGATGCCGGATTCGGATAAATAATGATCTCATTATTCATCATGTTATTTTCCGTTACACCAATCGTAACCAATGCATGATTCTTAATATTAGAACGCGTCGTGCTGATTGTTGCACGGGTTGAATTACAAGAGGTCGACCAGTTTGATTCCAGCACATAGCTAACATTCAGGACGCTTACCGGAGGCAGGAGATCCGTAAATACAGTGTTGGAGCCCGGTACAGAGTCCAGTACCACAAAGGCACCTGACCCTAATGTATCGCGCAGAATTCTGTAGTAATCCACAGTTGCTCCATCATAAGGGATCCATGAAAGATTCACGACACCACCTACACCCTGATTCGCCTGAAGGAAAACAGTTCTATGGTGCGCACTGATCGCGCTTACATTTCCGCAGGTATCTACCACTGCGATCTTATAACGATGATTCGTCGTATTCGGATCTGCAAGAGGCAGGTAGGATGAATCCACATATTCACTTAAAGAGTCGTAGGATACGGATGCAATGTGCTCAAAAGATGACAGCACTTCCCGATAGATGCGGAAACTATCGATCTCTGTTGTAACCGGTTTTTCCCAAACCACTTTATTGTATTGTGAATTATCATCTACTGTTACCAAACACAATTCCTGGGTGGGAACAGCTGGCAAAAAGACAAATAAAGAAGAGGCCGAACCTGTACCACATGCATTTTCACCATATACAGTGATGTTACCAGAAGGGGCCGTTTCTGCAAAATCAACTATGATGCTGTTTGTGCTATCGCCACCAACAATGCTGGCTCCGGAAGGCAAAGTCCACACATAATACGTCGCATTGAAAACAGGTGAAACATTGTATACAACTCCCAATGATGCAGGACATACCGTAAGCGAATCCATTCCGGATAAGATGCCAGCCATATCAGGCAACGTATTTACAGTAACAGATAAGGAAGAAGGCGATCCGTTACCACAAGAGTTCACGGGAGTAACAGCTACCGATCCTGATACAGCAGCGATGGTATAATCTACTGTGATCACATTTGTACCTGCGCCGGAAACAATGTTCACTCCGGAAGGCACTGTCCAGTTATAAGAAGTGGCATCAAGAACCAGCGGAATGGAATAAGTAACTCCGGACATAGAAGGACAAGCGGTGATCATAGTCATTCCACTGATCACATCAGCAGCTTGCGGATATGGATTTATTGTTACATTCAGTAAAGAAGCAAGGCCATTGCCACATGTATTCGTACCATACACACTCACTGGGCCGCCGGCTGATCCGGCAATATAATTTACAGTAATGCTTGATGTTCCTGCTCCGGACATAATGATTGCTCCACCGGGAACAGACCATGAATAGCCTGTTGCATTCAGGATAGAAGGAACAGAATAAGTAACACCTGAAGCGCCGTCACAAACGGAGGAGGATCCTATGATGGTTCCCGCTGCTATTGGTAATGGGTTAACTATAATGGCAAAATTTGCGGAGACAGTACCATCACCGCAAAGGTTGTTACCTTTTACAGTCATATTTCCTGAGTTAGCGGTAGTGCCAAAATCTATTGTCACATTGTTTGTATTGACTCCTGAGATCATTGTCGCACCTGTGGGCAAACTCCATGTATATCCAGTTGCACCCGGAATGGTCGGAACAGAATAGGTTACACCCGTCTGTCCCTGGCATACAGTTCCTGTACCGCTTATGTTTCCTGAAGGATCAGGAACATTATTTATATCAACAAATCCTGTTTTAATCTCAGTATCATTCGTAGCAAGATTATCCGTCACCTGCAATGAAACTGTTTTTGCACCTGCAGTTGAATAGGAAACGGTATGAGGTCCGATACCCGTTGCTGTAGCCGGGAAAGCTCCGGCACCGAAATTCCAGCTCCAGGCAATGATGGTTCCACCCGATGCAACAGAAGCATCCGTATACGTAACCACCGGCGTTCCGGTCAGACATTCACTGCTTGAGCTGGTTGTGAAATCTGCTGTGGTAGGACAATTTTTTCTTTTCACTGTTACAAAATTTCCGGAGGCAGCACAAGCTCCATTGCTTATGGTCCAGCGGAGACGCACAGAATCACCGATATTAAAATTATTCACTGTTGTATTCGGATCATTTACATTAGTGATCGTAATTGATGGATTGGAAGTATAATTGAAGGTCCAGACACCTGTTCCAAATACCGGAGTATTTGCAGACATGGAGGCAACATTCGGACAGATCTGCTGATTAGGGCCAGCAGCAGAAACTGTTGGTGTCCTATCAATCGTCACAGTGAATGTTCGCAAGATCGTGTTGTTGTTGGTTGCACCATCATTAACTGTAACTGTTATAATTGAAGTTCCTGATACGCCGGCTACCGGAGTATAACTTACAGAACCTGTTGCAGAAGGACTCGTATAGGAAACAACTGGCGTAGGGATCAAGCCGATATTACTGGATGAGGCAGTGATAGTAAGTGTCTGCACTTCCGTTACTGATCCTGTTCCGATTCCTGATAAACTGACCGTTTGCAATCCGGAACTTTCACATACTGAAGCGGGATTCGAAATTGTATTTAATACAGGTTGCGCATTATTCGTTGCCTGTGTTCCGGAATTGGAAGTGGAGTTCGACATGTAATTATAATCACACACGCTGGAGCCATTGTATTCATATACGCTGAACGTATAAGAGGTGTTGGATGCAAGTCCAGTTACAGTAACTGTAGAGCCATTTCCATTGAACACACAATAATTTCCTCCACCGATATCGGTTCCTGAACCGTATGTTGTGTTGGGAACGTAGTTTACACCATCCACAGGAATCAAACCGGATGTGCTGGCAAGTCTTACAAACACCGCCTTATTCGCACCATTTCCCGGCGAGAAATTTACCGTCATTCCGGTGGTACTGATTGCTGTGTATGAAAGTCCGGATGCCGGAAGTGTTGGTTCTGCAGCAAGAGGATCGATGTTATTCTGAAAAACAGAGTACGCGATTCCGGAGGTAGAAGAAATTACATCTGATTTCGTATCACTGTTGAGATCTCCCAATGAAATCATTGCAGGAGTTGATCCGGTGCTGGCATAATCTACTTTAGGTGTAATCACGATCGAACCAACAGTACTTGTATTCCTGAAAAGTGAGATCGAGGTTCCTGTTGAATAACCGGCAGCGGCATCCACTTTTCCGTCACCGTCAATGTCGGCAAGAGTAACATCAGTCACCGTATTGCCGATGGCAGTTGCATACACAATACTTCCGGAGAATGTAATAGAGCCGGAAGAAGATGTGCTTCGCAGGAAAGCAACGCTGGATGTACCATATCCTGTAACAAGATCTGTTTTCCCATCACCGTCCATATCACCTGCAGCAATCCCGTCAGTGGAGGATCCCATGGCTGTGGAGGTAACGGCAGCAAATGTAATATTCCCTGAAGTGCTGGTGTTTCTCAGGTATGAAATGCTGTTGCCAGAACCACCGGAAATAGCTACATCCGATTTTCCGTCACCATCAAAATCTGCGACTGCAATCGAATTGATCACCGCGGAAGCACCAATGCTGATATCTGTTCTTGGTGCAAAGTTGATCGATCCAGAAGAGCTTATATTTCTAAAAAAAGAAACCATGTTATTGTTATAGCTTACCACCACATCAGGTTTACCATCCTTATCAAAATCAGCAATGGAAACATCCGTGATTGAGGTTGCCGGATTAGCAGCGAATTCCACTACCGGTGCGAAACTAATGGATGAGACAGAGCTGTTATTCCGGTATGCGATGATGGTTGTGAGAGATCCGTTCCTGTTATTCAATAACATATCAATACGTCCGTCACCGTCGAGATCAGCCGTAGCAAGATCTGTCATGGCAGTATAAGAAACAGAATTTGAAAACGGAGAAGCAAAGGAGATGGCAGTGGTAGTTGACGTATTTCTTGCGACAGAAATGACATATCCGGTGAACAAACTAACAAGATCCGGCTTTCCATCCACATCAATGTCAGCCAGACTTTGATCAGCAGGGTACCAGGAAGTTGATAAGGTAGTAGCCGGATTCAACGTAGCAGCACTGAAAGCTGTACCCAGACAAGCAGAAGTAACAACGAAAGGTTTAGAGGAAAATGCAGACAAGGTATTGTTCACTACAGAGATCGCTTCATACGTTGCACCCATTGGTACCTGAACGACCAATTGTGTTCCCCCTGCATTTGCTGAGATCACCACTGCTTTAGTTGCACCAAAGTACACTGTATTGGTTGCAGCCGTTGGATTAAATCCAGTTCCATTTAAGGTGACAAGCGTTCCGATGGTTCCGCTTGCCGGTGTAAAAGAAGTGATGGTTGGTGCTGTCGCAGCAAGTGTCTGTACTTCACCAAGCGCATACAAATCAGTGAGGTAATTGTTATTTCCAGTAACTCCATTATAATCAAACACTCCAAACGTGTAGTAGCTGGAAGGAGAAAGGTTGGTCGCATTTACGGTTGTGCTATCCGGTCCGCGATACACCGTGAAATATAAATTACCATAATACTGGCTGGTTCCGCTGGTAGACATAAAAGCCGGATTATCCACATAGGTTGTAAAATCCAATGGAACATTCACCCTGGCACCGGAATGGATCCATCCTGAAGTTCCTGTAAAAGAAGAGGCAGCAGTTGATACTGCATTGATCAATGTCGCATCCATTCCAGTTACCAAAGAACTGTTTTTAGCAAGCGTGGTGGAAGTAAAACCATCATCCAGCTTATAATATGCCAATAACCCTGTTTCAGAACCTACCAGAGATTTATTCATATTGTTTTTGATCGTTGTATTCGGTTGTGCAACATTCCAGATGCGTACTTCATCGATCTGTCCGTTGAAGTTTAAACCTGATAGTTCCGCATTGGATCCTATCTGTACCGGAAATGTGTTATTATCAATGTTGTAAGTACAAGATGTATACACATCGAGCGTTCCATCAATGTATAAAATCACTTGTGATCCGTTATAGGTAGCGGCAACGTGATGCCATTCACCGTCGTTAACGCTTCTTGTTCCTGTAGCGGAGTATTCAAGAGGAAATCCAAAAACAGAAGTTATGATTGAAAACTGCAATGCATTCGTGGTGCCGGCACGTGTGATCCGCCAGCTTTCATTTCCTTTCGTAATGACAGCCTGATTTGCAACTGAAAAAGAGTTCACCTTGATCCATGCTTCAACGGTCATATTCGTAGTGAAGTCGAATGTAGATTCTGAAGGAAGATTGATGTAATCATTTACTCCATCGAAGGCGACACCGGTTTGTTTGCGTCCGGCGGCTACTCCAACGATTCTTCTTGCTCCGTTTCCGTTTGCCCACGTAGCACGAACGGAATTGTTTGTGATATTGCTAAAACTTAAAGCCGAAGGAGCGGTGGTTGGTTCATTCGTCAGCGTTTGCTGAAATCCGGAAAGGCCGGTTGTAAGATAGTTGTATGTATTGTTATATGTATTGGAAGCAACGTTATATTCATAAACTGTAAATGCATAATCGGTTGTATTTGAAAGTCCGGTTACGTTCACAAAATTTCCAAATCCATTATAAACGGTATATGCTGTACCAACCAGACTTCCTGTTCCGTATACAGAACCGGGAGTGTAATAAGTTGCATCAACAGGGAGATCGGTATTGGTTGTCCCCGCTTTGCAGGTCACAATGCGGTACACACCAGCACTGGAAGAAGTGGTCCAGCTCACAGTCATTGAATTATCCGTGATGTTGCTAAAAGCAAGAGAAGAAGAAGGTGAATTAGGTTGTGCAGCGAGCGTGGTAAATATTTTGGTCGGGTAGCCGCTCGTATAATAATTTGCAGTTGAACTGGAACCGTTGTATGGAAAAACAGCAGCAGTATAGGTGGTTCCTGCAGCCAGTGCTGAAGTATTCACTGTGGTTGATGTTCCTCCGGAAAGCACATATGGATAAGGAGTTGTTCCGGAAATGGTGGCACCAGAACCATACGAAAAACTCGGACTGTAATACGTTCCGTCTACTGGTAGATTTGCGTAAGTATTGGCAGCTCTGAGGGCGACAAGATCATAGGCACCGTTACCGGAAGTAAAGGTAAGTGAAGCGGTTGAAGCCGTGATAGAAGAAACATTCAAACTGCTTGATGCTGTAGTAGGCGCGGTTGCCAACGTATACTCGGAATGGATCGGATAACCGGAAGTAAGATAATACTCTGTACTTAAAACAGTGTTGAATTCGAAAATCCGGACCTTATATTGAGTTCCGGCGGAAAGTCCGAAGATCGTAAGTCCGGCAGCTGTTCCATTATACACACAATAATTGGAGCTTCCCAGGTTGGATCCGCTTCCAAAAGTTGTACTACCGGTATACGTTCCGCCAGTTACAGGCAGTGAAGCACCACTCGAAGCAAGAGCACAGGTTACGATCCTCTTGGATCCATTCCCGTTCGTCCAGTTAAGAGAAATAGTGCTGGTGCCTGTTCCTACGGTTACTACGGAACTGGCTGCAACGGTTGGGGCCTGAGCCTGAACATTTCCTGATAACAAAGCTGCAACAGCTAAAAATACAATTGATAAAACCTTTTTCATGTTTGTGTGTTTACTGATAATATAAGACAAAGCCGATAAATTCAAAGACCAACTCTTTTTTCGGTCTGCTAAAATAAGAAAATGCGGGTCAAATCCAAGCATTTATTTATACACATTTAAGTCAATTTTATATTAACTTTACAGAAGAAAAAAACGAACGAAAATTAATTCCTAACAATAAAGACCATGTACCCAGAAAGCATAGTATTACCAATGAAAGCAGAGCTTACCACCGTTGGATTTGAAGACCTCAGAACTCCTGATGATGTAACAGCCGCGATCAATTCCAAAGGAACCACACTGGTAGTGGTAAATTCCGTATGCGGATGTGCTGCAGGAGCGGCTCGTCCTGGAGTAAAATTATCGGTGTCTGGCGAAAAACGTCCTGACCGCATTACAACTGTTTTTGCAGGGTTCGATACCGAAGCAGTAGCTGAAGCAAGAAAACATTTTGCCCCGTATCCTCCTTCCTCACCAGCCATTGCACTCTTTAAAGATGGCAAACTGGTTCATTTTGTAGAACGTCATCACATTGAAGGGCGTAGCGCTCAAATGATCGCCGATAATTTGAAAATGGCTTTTGATGAATTTTGTTAACTGAAATTTTCAGAATAAAAACGCGTGGATTAAATTCTACGCGTTTTTTTTGCTCTTATAAACCGATTATTTGCTCTTCCTCCCCTTTCGTGTCGGTTCCCTTTCAATGATCTCTCCACTTTTCCTTTTATCCTTGCTGACTACCATTCATCTCCGATTCGGCTCTGCCCGACTCAAAAAGTAATTTTCTTTGACTTTTATTGCATATTTTCGTCATACGATAAAACAATTGCAGGAAATGAAACAGACCTTCTTACTTATTGCCTTATTTACAGCAACATCTCTCTTCGCACAAAAAAAACAGACAGAAAACTGGTTCACCCTGGATCCGGTGAAGGATAAGATATATGGTACAGGTGCGGATGAAGCTTATAAGATCCTCAAGGACAAGCAAGCCAAGCCGGTGATTGTTGCTGTAATTGACAGCGGCGTGGATCCTGATCATGAAGACCTGAAAGAGGTGATCTGGATAAATGCATTGGAGATCCCGGGGAACGATGTGGATGATGATAAAAACGGGTATGTTGATGATGTAAATGGATGGAGTTTTCTTGGAGGAAAAAACGGGGATATTAATTATGAAGCCACGGAACTTGCCCGAATGTATCAGAAACTGAATAAAAAATACTCCGGATTGGATCCATCCTCATTGAGCGGGAAGGACGAAAAAGAATACCAAGAATATATTAAAATCAAGACCGATTTTATAACTGAACAAACCAAACAAGAACAACAGGTTCAAGGAATCACAATCTTTTCAGGGTATCTCGACAAAGTAAAAAGCAGGAACAATGGAGTACTCGATAAAAAAGCGTTTAAGAACTACACACCTGAAAATGAATTTGAAAAAGAGATCAACAAAAAACTGAAAGTTGCTTTTGCTCTCGGATTGATCTCCCCGACAGAACTTGAAACTCAGATTGCAATGGGAAAAGATCAGCTTGAAAACATGTTAAAGAATAACAAGCTGAATGCAGATTCTATCCGAACGTATATGGTGGGCGACAATGTGAATGATCCGAATGAACGTTTTTATGGAAACAACCATGTTCAAGGACCGGATGCACTACATGGAACCCATGTGGCGGGAATCATTGCAGCAGTCAGGAATAACAATCTTGGAATCAAAGGAGTTGCAGATCATGTCAAGATCATGATCCTTCGTGCTGTGCCGAATGGCGATGAAAGAGATAAGGACATTGCCAATGCGATTCGCTATGCCGTTGATAACGGAGCAACGATTATAAATATGAGTTTTGGAAAATATTACTCGCCGGATAAAGCTGTGGTGGATGAAGCTGTGAAGTATGCGCAATCAAAAGATGTTTTGTTGATCCATGCTGCAGGTAATGATTCAAAGGACAATGATCTGGAATTATCATTTCCAAGCCGGGAACTTTCTTCAGGAGAACTGGCAGGCAACTGGATCCAGGTGGGAGCCACTTCAGCGAAAAAAGGCAAGAACCTGATCGGATCATTTTCTAACTACGGAAAAACAAAGGTGGATCTTTTCGCACCGGGTGTAGATATCTATTCAACAGTTCCCGGAAACAAATACCTCAATGAATCCGGAACCAGTATGGCCTGCCCTAGCACTGCCGGTGTAGCAGCGATAATCAGAAGTTACTTCCCTGAACTCAAAGCAGAGGAAGTGAAGGCGGTCCTTATGAGGACAGTTGTAACGTATAAAAAAGATGTTGTGATTCCGGGAACTGAAAAAGAGAAAAAGAATCTGAAAGATCTTTCTGTTTCGGGAGGTGTGGTGAATGCAAACAATGCGGTGAAAGAACTGATGGGTTTGAATAAGAAGAAGTAGTAGATCAAAAACGTAACATTTGAGCAGTATCGTCGGCAATTATATTCATAACGAAATGTATAATTCATGGCGATCTGTTTATCAAAATATCCAGTACGGTCGAAGCGGATTGTTTCTACCCCCTCTCCTTGGGAGAGGGGCAAGGGGTGAGGTCTTAGCGTTCAACCTTGAATTTCTCGTATCATGACAAAAAGAAAGAGTGCAAAAAAGAATTGAGGTTTCTACGCCCTGATTGCCAGGGCCGAACAACCATCGCAATGGTCCGCAATTGCGCTAGAGTAAGAGACTTGAAATCAAAAAACGCCAGCAAGGTATAATCCTTCACTGGCGTTCTAATGGCTGCCCGGCTCTCAACGAAACAACCACCAGGTCTTAATTTTCTTTCGCTCCCAACATCAGTAATTCATTCACTTCCACTTCTGTGATGTAGCGCTTCACTCCTTCTTTATCTGTATAATTCCGGTTAATTAGCTTCCCTTCCACTGCTACTTCAGAACCCTTCTTCAGGAATTTCTCAACGATGTCGGCAGTTTTGCCCCAGGCAATGAGATTGTGCCATTGCGTTTCGGTGACGCGTTCCCCTTTCGAGTTCTTGTAAGTTTCATTTGTCGCAATGCTCATCTTCGCAAGCTTTTTTCCGCCATCAAGCGTTTTTACTTCCGGATTCATTCCTAAATTCCCAATCAATTGTACTTTGTTTCGTAATGCGTTCATCTGTTTTTGTTTTTTAGTTAATACTGTTGGATTAATCACGTCAATAAACGCTTTGTTGTTTTGACGATGCAAAAGTGTCACATAAAAACAAACACACTCGGTTGTTAAGCACTTACATTCGATTCCTGTTGTTTGTAATCATTTGTAAACGAATATTTTTTTTTGAACTAATAGAAATACTATATATTTGCCCCGCATTCTACTCCATGTACCCGAACTTACTCCAAGGGTTTTAGTTTTTTATTAATCACTAACTAAAATGTTTTATGAGTAAAGAATGTCCGGAATGCGGAGAACAATTCAGAGGGAGAACTGATAAAAAATTCTGCTCCGATCTCTGCCGAAACGCTTTCAACAATAAACTGAACAGCGACAGCACAAACTACATCAGGAATATCAACAACATCCTTCGGAAAAACCGGCGGATCCTCGGTGAATTCATTCCGGCCCAAAGCGCAAAAGCCAGCAAACAAAAGCTTATGGAGAAAGGATTCAACTTTCAGTATTATACCAACTCGCATAAAACCAAAAAAAATGCGACGTATTACTTCTGCTACGAATACGGTTATCTTCCTCTTGAAAATGAATATTTCTTTCTGATCAAAAGAAAAGATGAGGATTAATCTCCGATTTCACCTGAAACTGAATTGTGTATATTTATAACGCATATACAAGGTGATCCGGCTACCGTTAACTTAAAATAAACATCAACTCTTTAAATGGATAATTCAGCTATCATAAATAAATTCTACAACTCCTTTGCTGCTGGCGATGCCGAAGCCATGGTTGAATGTTATGCTCCCGATATTATTTTTGAAGACCCTGCTTTCGGAATTCTTATTGGCGATGACGCGAAAAACATGTGGAGAATGCTGATCGAAAGAAGTAATGGTGGATTAAAGATCAACCACTCTAATGTAAAATCAAACGCAACTTCAGGATCTGCAGAATGGATCGCCGATTATCCTTTCGCCTCCACAGGCAGATCGGTGGTCAATAAGATCTCTGCTACTTTTGAATTTAAGGATGGAAAGATCATCGAACATACAGATCACTTCGACCTATGGAAATGGAGCCGGCAAGCTCTGGGCCTGAAAGGAATCCTGCTTGGCTGGACGTCGATCTTTAAAAAATCGCTTCACAAACAAACCACATCATTACTGATTAAATATACAAATCAGAAAAACCAACATTGATCAGCAAGCGTAATTCCATCTCAATTCTTAAGGATTTTTTTTGCGTTTCTGAAAAAACTGAAATACCTTTAATGGAACATTTCACTTCATTCGTTTTATTCAAAAAAAACACATTCAAATCTCATATTATGAAAAAAATAAAATTCGCCACAACCATAAATGTCCCTGCTGAAAAAGTATGGAATGTATTATTCAATGATGAAACTTACCGCTTATGGACAAGTGTTTTCTGCGAAGGTTCACACGCTGTTTCCGACTGGAAAGAAGGAAGCAAGATCTTATTCATGGATGGCAATAAAGCCGGAATGTCAAGTCTGATTGCAAAAAAAGACAAACCCACTTTTATGTCCTTCAAACACATCGGTGAAATTAAAGATGGCAATGAGTTACCTAAAGATGAAAAAACAACACTCTGGTCAGGTGCTATGGAAAATTACTCTCTCAAAGAAGTTAACAGCAACACCGAACTAACCGTTGAAGTGGATCTCACCGAAGAGCATATCGGCTATTTCCAGGATGCATTCCCCAAAGGGCTTGCAAAAGTAAAAGAGCTATCGGAAAATTAATCCGAAACTTCATCGTGTCTATCTGAAACTAAAACCCTTTCCTATGAAACGCATTTTACTCATTTCTTCTTTGCTCCTGTCAGCAAGCTTTACCTTCGCACAAGGATCCATACAAGGATTTACTGTTAGCCCGGCCTCACCAACCATCATCGATAATATCGTAATCACCGTTGATCTCATGTTCAGCAACTCCGGTTGCGCCGTTGATAACCAGGGACATTCCACTGCCGGAACTGCGACGGATGCATACGGACATCATTGTATTGGAATGCTTTCCGCGATTTGCAATACGAGCGATGTATTCAATGTAGGAACACTTCCTGCCGGCTCACATGTTTTTCGTTTCACCTTAACCAGCGGATCCGGCAGCTCACCCTGCTCTCCCGGAATTATTCCCGACGATATGGACTCCGTTACCTTTATGGTTTCGCCTGCTGTTGGAATAACAGAAAATTCATCCGTTAGTAAAACAAAGATTTTCCCCAATCCATTTCAATCTTCCTCTATTCTGAGTATCGACAAAAGCATTGAATTGAAAGATGCAAAAATTCGAATCAGCAACATTCAGGGTAAAACTTTACGTATCATGTCAGGAATTAATTCGCACCAGATTACACTTGAATCCGGACAACTTGAAACAGGTATCTATTTCTATCAATTACTGAATAACGTTGATCAGCAATTGTCTGCAGGGCAATTTGTTATCAGCAATTGATGATTTATCTAAATCATTTTATCTTAACCACGGTGTTTATCATTTGAACAACACTCACTGGTCCTGAAGGCCCTTTGTACTAATTAATTTCCTATGACAGAAATTCTGACGAACGATCATCTGCAAATAAAAATCAATGCTGCAGGGGCAGAACTTCAATCCTTCTGGCACAAACAAAAAAAGAAAGAATATCTCTGGCAAGGCAATCCGGAATCTTGGCCAAGAAGAGCTCCTGTGCTTTTTCCAATCGTTGGGAAGCTCAATAATAATTCATATACATATAAGGAAACTTCCTTCTCGCTGCCGCAGCATGGTTTTGCACGTGATAAAAACTTCAGGGTGGAACATCAATCCGGCAGCATGATCACCTTCCTGCTTTCTTCGGATGATGAAACATTAACAAACTATCCTTTCCCTTTTGAACTTCGCATCGTTTACGAACTCAAAGAAAAAAGTCTATTTGTTCAATATATAATCCGAAATACCGGAAAGGAAGAAATGCTTTTCTCCATCGGTGCTCATCCCGGATTTATTTGTCCGCTTAACGAAGCTGAATCCTTCAGCGATTATTTTCTGGAATTTGAAAAAGAGGAAACGCTCGAACGGCATTTACTCACAGAAGGAGTGTTTAACGGGAAAACAGAATTGGTTATGAAGAGCGAAAATATTCTTCCACTTACTGAAGGATTGTTTTCAAAGGATGCAATTGTTTTCAAGAACATGAAATCAACTTACATGATCTTAAAAAGTAAACGATCGGATTACTTGTTGAAATTTTCCTTTCCCGGTTTTCCCTATTTCGGCATCTGGAAAAAACCGGGAGCGAATTTTATTTGTCTGGAACCATGGCTCGGAATCGCAGATAACCATGATCATTCCGGTGAACTAAAAAACAAGGAAGGAATTCTCAGCCTTGCTCCTGATCTGGAATTTAAAGCTTCCTATTCCATTTCAGTTTAATTCAATTCTTCTGCATTAAACGTATCACCTTGTTTAGGATCTCCGCTTTCAAATCCTTTTTTGAACCAGTACATCCGTTGTGCGGAAGTGCCATGTGTAAAGGCATCCGGAACGACATAGCCCTGAGCGCGTTTCTGCATTTTATCATCCCCGATCGCATTCGCCGCATTCAGTGCTTCTTCAATATCACCCGGCTCCAATATCCCTTTCATTGCTTGAGCATGATGTGCCCAGACTCCGGCCAAAAAATCGGCCTGCAATTCCTGCTTCACAGAATACCGGTTGTATTCCTCCTCACTCAGTTTTTCTCTTAAGCGTTGCATCTTATCGGAAATTCCCATTTGCTTTTGAATGTGATGTCCAACTTCATGCGCGATCACATAAGCCATCGCGAAATCACCGGATGCATTGAATTGCTGTTGAAGATCATCGTAAAATGAAAGATCGATGTAGATCATTTCATCGCCCGGACAATAGAAAGGTCCTACTGCCGAATTAGCGGATCCACAGGCTGATTCCACTCCATCGCGAAAGAGAACCAGGTGTGGCTCTTTGTAATCACTGCCGCTTTCGGTGAATAATTTGTTCCAGACATCTTCAGTATCTTTCAAAACAACTTTTACAAACTCCGCACGTTCATCATCCACCACCTGCTCCTGCTGAGTCATCTCACGATTGGAGCCAGGCTGTGTTATCTGCGACATATCTCCGCCGCCTCCCATGAACATATTAATGAGATAAACGATTATTCCGATCACACCACCACCAACGGCGATTCCCGTTCCTGAAAATCTACGGTCGGAAACATTGCTGCTTCCACTTCTGCCTTTCCATAACATAAGCTCAAATTTTAAATTTTATTTAATTGATATCGCTTTCATCAATTCATCCAGCTTAGGCGAAAGTACAATTTCTGTTCTTCTGTTCTTCGCTTTTCCTTCCGTAGTGGAATTATCTGCTATCGGATTAAATTCGCCTTTTCCTGCAGCTGTCAATCGCTTAGGATCCATTTTGAATTCTTCTGAAAGCATTCTCACCACATTGGTGGCCCGTGCAGCGCTTAGATCCCAATTGTCCTTATACATAGCAGTTTTAATAGGCACATTATCGGTATGTCCTTCAATGGCGATGCTCACATCCGAATTTTTATTCAGAACACCTGCTAATTTTTCGATAGCTGATTTACCTTTTACTTCCACATCAGGACTCCCGGATTTGAAAAGCAATTTATCCGACATAGACACATATACTTTTCCATCGCGGAGGCTGACACTTAACTCATCGGCATTGAAACCGAGCAACGCATTTTTAACCGTGTTCGTTAAAGCCGACATCACAGAATCCTGACGATTCACGATCTCCTCCAATTCTTTCAAACGTTTTTCTTTGTCCTTCAGAACCTGTTCCTTTTTTTTTAACTCTTCCTCTTTATTACGAAGATCCCCACTCAGGTTAGCGACAGTGCTACCGGAGGAGGATTTGAGATCTTCAAAGTTCTTTCCCAACAATGCGAGCTCCTCATTTTTTTGTTTCGCATAGCTGCAAAGTGAATCACGTTCAGCAACTGCTGCTTTGTATCGTTTGGATGTTACTTTTGGCTTGTCTTCCACGCTGGAGATTCCGGCGCAGCGCTGGTGAGATTTGCACGAGCTGACTGAACCTGATAAAACTGCTAATGCAGCGATCCATAGGAAACTCTTTAAGTTCATTGTTTTCATTTTAAAATAGATTTTAGTTTAGGATTCACTGACCAATTTCATGCTAATTTGAAAAGCAGGTTAATCAACGGGGATAAGCCACTGGCAAAGATAATGACATTAGACTATATAAAAGACCTGGGGCAAAAAATGCCCAAATACAGAGGATTCAAGGGCCTATATGATTCAGAATCATTTGTTTATTTTTTACTATATTTGGGTTACAAAACAATTCCCTATGAAAAAACTTCTACTCTTTGTATTCGCTTTATCATTATCAGGCAATGCAATGTCTCAATCAACTTATCCGGATGTAGCCGGAATTTTCTTTGCTAATTGCGGCAGTTGTCATAATGATCAGGGCGGACATGGTTCCTTTCTGAGATACAGTGGGATCCTTCCGTATACCGCTACCATGACAGCTTACCTGACTTCAGGTTACATGCCACCATGGTCACCGGATACAACATACAGCCGCTTCAGTCATGAACGTTCAATCACTGCCGCGGATAAAAACGCAATCCTTAACTGGATCAATGATGGAGCATTGCCTGGTGATACGACGTTAGCTCCTCCTATTCCAACCTATTCACAATATCAATTAGGAGGAACGCCTGATCTTGTATTACAGATCCCGACATTTGCCAGCAATGCAAATACGACCGATGCGTACAACTGTTTTTCCATTCCATCAGGACTTACACAGGACAGAATTCTGAGAGCTTTTGAGATCATAGCAGGAGATCACGAAATTGTTCATCACGTAGTTGTGAATGTGGATACTTTAGGAACATCTTCCAATGACTTATCTGGAACCTGTTACTCCATTGGCGGCGACTTCAGCATCGGAGCGTATGCCCCGG
Source organism: Bacteroidota bacterium (assembly GCA_030855265.1). Classification (GTDB taxonomy): domain Bacteria; phylum Bacteroidota; class Bacteroidia; order 2-12-FULL-35-15; family 2-12-FULL-35-15; genus 2-12-FULL-35-15. The sequence goes on from JALYRR010000014.1 coordinate 21,227, forward strand.
GAGCTGCACCAACAGTTTTCCCTTCTACCGGTCCGATGAAAATGGGTATCACCATCAAGGCAGGATCAAAAATAGTTATGCAGATCCATTATCCTCCGGGAACTTTCGGTAGTCCGGATAGTACAAAGATCAGAATGTATTTTTATCCTATCGGCGAAACAGGTGTGCGACCTGTATATGTGACCACGCCTTTACAGAACTGGTCATTGAATATTCCGGCGAATACAGTACAAACATTCACTGCGCAATATCCGACTGGTTCAGGCGGACTGGGTGCTGATATTTCCGCATTTGCTATTTTCCCGCATGCTCATCATTTGGCAACTGTGATGGAAAATTATGCGTTTTTCGGGACAGACACCGTTCCATTGATACGGATCAATAACTGGAATTTTAACTGGCAGGGATTCTACACATTCAGAAATATGCCGAAAATACCGGGAACTCATAAATTGTTCTCACGTCACATTTATGACAACACCGCATCCAACCCTCAGAATCCAAGCAGCCCGCCGATCAATGTGTATGCAGGTTTGGGATCCTATGATGAAATGCTATTTGACGGATTACAGTTCCTGAATTACCAGGCAGGTGATGAATTGGTGAACCTCGATTCTATGTTTGCGTTTGATCCTCTGGTAAATTCGATTCCTTCAAATTTCAAAGGCAACAACTTCAGCTCATTGGCTTTCCCGAATCCTTTTATTGATCAGGTGAACTTTGAGTATACATTAACTACTCCTTCAAAAGTGAACATTGATATTTATACCATGCAGGGCGTAAAAGTGAAATCGATTGCAACAGGATTGGAACAGGCAGGTACTCACAAAATCCGTTGGGATGGAAATGGAGAAACTGGTTCACTTGCAAGCGGAACGTATGTATATATCATCCGTGCCGGAGAAATGAAAAGTTATGGTAGATTAAGTTTGATAAGTGTGAAGCACTAAAATATTTTTCCAAATTTAAAAACAAGCCCTGCTCTAATAAGTGGGGCTTTGTTTTGAAATAAACACTTTTAAATATTATTTGAATTAAACAGTAACACATGAAAGCACAAGGAAAAACAGTAATGGATATATTATTAAACCTGCCTGAAGACAGGCTTGAACCATTTAATAAATTACATGAAGTAATTGTAAAGAACCTTCCTAAAGGATTTGAACCCGGCATTAGCTATGGAGGTTTGGGTTATGTTATTCCCCATAAACTTTATCCTGCAGGTTACCATTGCAAGCCGGAAGAACCATTGCCTTTTGCCGGCATTGCCTCTCAAAAAGGATCCATAAATTTTTACCATATGGGTGTTTATTCTGATCCGGAATTATTGAAATGGTTTGTGAGCGAGTATCCCAAACACAGCAAGCAAAAACTGGATATGGGCAAGAGCTGCGTTCGTTTTAAAAAAATGGATGAAATTCCTTATAAGCTCATCGGTGAATTAATGAAAAAAATGAGTGCGAAGGAATGGATTGAGATGTATGAGAGTAAGTTTGTTCCGAAAGCGAAGAAGAAGTAAATTATCCCCAGTCACCAGGCAGAGCCTATTCCTTGTTACTAGGCAGGGCCTTTCCTTCTCACCAGGCGAGTCTAACGTCTAACGGTATGCGCTCAGCCTTGTCGAAGAGCATGTGAAAAGCATAGCAATTTCTATTTTTCTTCTTCTTCTTTTTGTCTTAACACAAAAAGAAGCAAAAAAGTCAATGCTGAAAATAATTCTTAGAAAATCTACATAACCTCTTGCTGGTTCTGTAAACTCACCGACCTCACCCCTTGCCCCTCTCCGAAGGAGATGGGTGACAAACATTCCGCTTCAACCGAACTGAATGTTTTTTTAAGCAGAGTCATCCTGAATTCCCCTATCAAATCATAATTTAATTGAAAGCGATACTGCTCAAGTGTTACGTTTTTGATCTTAAGCAGCGATAGCGGGAAATGTTCGGCTGCGAAGTTTTGATCGCAAGAAAAAAAATGATGGCTAAGAGAAATGCTGGGAGAATAAAAATGCTGAACATTTAACCGCGGTTGCAGCGAGCGACAGCAGAGCTGCAAATCGCCTTTCAAGATCAAAAGGGTTTTTGTTACTTTTTGACCATCAAAAAGTAAATGATAAAATATTTTGTTTGTTTTCTTCTTTTTGTCTTAACACAGCTTAGTGTCGTTGCTAAATTTCTCCAAAGGTCACCAGACAGGGCCTCGCCTCTGTAGGCGCTAAGCTGTCGGGTAGAAAGTGTGAGAGGGCTTAGTGACATATAAATTACTATTCACACATTAAAATAAGAGAAAACAAATCTTCTGGTAAAAGCAGAGCCTGGCGCCTACGGGAGCCCGTAGGCGCTAAGCTCAGCTTAGTGACCATCACTCTTCGTTAATTTACATTCTGGAGAGGTCAGGATTAGTAAGCTCTGCTTACCCAACCAAAAGACATGTCATCCAGCTTGATCGGACTTTGATCATTCGCACTACTCATTCGCCATTCCTCAGGCCTATTTACAAAACCTGCTTCCACAGGATTTTGATGAATGTATTCACATTTCTGCTGAATCATTTTCTGAGTGTAGAGAAAAAATGCATGATTGTCGTGTTTCCAAAATTGTCGCTTTTGATCTTGTGCGCTCAATGCACCATATTTCTCAAATGTTTTTATCATAAATTCTTTTCTGCTTTCAACAGGATTATTTTCAATTGATTTCATCAGTACTTTTGCAGTATAAGATTTAAAGTCACGGAGTGTATTTGATAATTCTCCTTCCTCAGAATAAGTAACAAAATGAAGATGGCTTGGCATTATGCAATAGCAAAATATTTTTAAATTTTTATTTTTCTGACAATATTGTTTATTCTCAATTAAGATTTCTTGATACTCTCTTCTTGTAAAAACATCGAGCCAGGCTACGACTGTTAAGGTTACAAAGTATAATCCATCACCGCTTGTTTTATATTTTTCGGACATGCATTAAAGGTAAATCGAAAATGCGTGTCCTATCCGAATGCTGTCGACTAGTCCTTAAATTTGTGCTTAAAGCAGAGCTTAAATTAAAATTTTTATATTTCAAGAGGAAGAGTGGGTATGGTCACTAAGTGGAGCTTAGCGCCTACGGGCGAAAACTACAATCTGTTAATTGATAATCCTGAATTGGAAAAATTAAGAAACGAAATCAAATCAAAAAATAACACGGATGAGAAAATTAATGGCACTCCCAATTCCACAGGCAGTCATAAAAACAATAAATAATATGATTGAATTTGCTAAATTTTTTGCCCACAGAAACGTCTGCGAGCTATAACAGATAAAAAAAATCCCCTGATCGCTCAGGGGATTTTTAATTATGCTTTGTCTTCGGTAAGGTCAAAATCTTCCAGGAACTTTGTGGTATAACTTCCTTTGATAAAATTCTCATCCTTCATTAGTTTAAGATGGAATGGGATTGTGGTTTTTACACCTTCAATCACATACTCACTCAATGCTCTGTGCATTTTCGCAATCGCTTCTTCACGTGTTTGTGCAACGGTGATCAGCTTGGCCACCATACTGTCGTAGTTTGGTGGAATGGTATAGCCAGAATAAATGTGTGAGTCAACACGAATCCCGTGTCCGCCCGGAGTGTGCAAATTCGTGATCTTTCCCGGTGAAGGACGGAAGTTATTAAAAGGATCTTCCGCATTGATCCGGCATTCGATGGCACATAGTTGTGGATAATAATTTTTTCCTGAAATAGGAACTCCTGCAGCTACAAGGATCTGTTCGCGGATCAGGTCATAATCAATCACCTCTTCTGTGATCGGATGTTCCACCTGGATACGAGTGTTCATCTCCATGAAATAAAAATTGCGGTGCTTGTCAACAAGGAACTCAACTGTTCCAACGCCTTCATAAGCAACAGCAAGTGCGGCTTTCACGGCTGCATCACCCATACGTTCTCTCAACTCATCTGTCATAAACGGAGAAGGAGTTTCCTCCACCAGCTTTTGATGACGACGTTGAATGGAGCAATCTCTTTCTGATAAGTGACACGCTTTTCCGTATTGGTCACCTACGATCTGAATTTCGATGTGACGAGGTTCTTCAATGTATTTTTCCATGTACATCGCGCCATTTCCAAAAGCAGCTTCTGCTTCTTTGCTGGCCGATTCGTAATTGGCAACCATGTCTTCTTCTTTCCAGATGATGCGCATCCCTCGTCCTCCACCACCTGCGGTAGCTTTGATGATCACAGGGTAACCAACTTCAGGAGCTAGTTCAATGGCTTGTTCAGCACTTTCAAGCAATCCTTCTGAACCGGGCACACAAGGCACTCCGGCAGCAATCATGGTGGCTTTCGCGGATGATTTATCTCCCATGGAGTTGATCATTTCCGGAGAAGCTCCGATGAATTTAATGTTATGTTCCTGGCAGATCTTGGAGAATTTTGAATTCTCAGATAAGAAACCGTAGCCCGGATGAATGGCATCTGCATTGGTGATCTCCGCAGCAGAAATAATGCTTGGAATATTTAAATAGGAATCCTTGCTGGGTGGTGGTCCGATACAAACTGCTTCGTCAGCGAACTTCACATGCAAAGAATCTTTATCGGCTGTGGAATATACCGCAACCGTTTTGATTCCCATTTCCTTACAGGTACGGATCACACGTAATGCGATCTCTCCTCTGTTTGCAATTAGTATTTTTTTAAACATGATCTCAATTTGAAGATTATACAATTTGAAGATTTGAAAATTAAAAAGAAACAAATAAAAAGGGATGATCACCCATTTTCATATTATGACATTTTCAAATTATCAAATTAGCTAGGATCAACCAGGAACAAAGGCTGATCATACTCAACAGGCGTTGCGTCATTTACAAGAACCTTTACGATCTTTCCTTTGATATCAGATTCGATCTCGTTGAACAACTTCATCGCTTCAATGATACATACAGGTTTTCCTGCTACGATATCATCACCCACATTTACAAAAGAAGGTTTATCAGGAGATGAAGAACGATAGAATGTTCCGATCATCGGTGATTTAATGGTTACGTATTTTGCTTCTTCATTTGCAGCTGCTGATTTTACTTCTGGAGCCTTGTTTTCTGAAACAGGTGCAGACTGTTGTTGCTGCTGTTGCTGCGGAGCATTTTGCTGATAAACAGGCTGAGTGGATTGAATAAACACCTGCTCCTTTTTACCTGCAGGGGTTTTGATTACAATTTTCACATCTTTGGTTTCAAGCTCAACCTCGCTTACGCCGGATTTTGCAACAAACTTTATCAGGTCTTGGATCTCGTTCAGTTTCATTCTATTTTTTTTTAGATGTTAGATATTCGATGTTGGATATTAGATGTTGGATATTAGATGTTGGATGTTTTACATTTTGACTCCAACTTTAAACTTTCAAACTTTGAACTTTCAAACTATTAACTATTGTATCCCCACTTCAGATAAATTGCTCCCCAGGTAAATCCTGCTCCGAAAGTGGAAATAATTATATTATCGCCTTTCTTCATTTGCTTTTCATAATCCCATAAACACAATGGAATTGTTCCCGCAGTGGTGTTACCATATTTCTGAATGTTCAGCATCACGCGTTCTGCAGGTAATCCCATTCGTTCGCGTGTAGCATCAATGATTCGTTTGTTGGCCTGATGAGGAACCAGCCAGGCAACATCATCCGCTTTCAGATTATTTCTTTCCATGATCTCCGCAGAAACATCAGCCATACCAACCACAGCGCGTTTGAAAACCGCTTGTCCTTCCTGGTAAACAAAATGCTCACGTGCATCAATGGATTCATGTGAAGGTGGTTTTACTGAACCTCCGGCTTTCTGATGCAGATACTGACGGCCGGAACCATCTGCTCTTAAGATAGAATCAACCACACCATTTCCTTCTGTATTCGCTTCAAGTAAAACTGCACCGGCTCCGTCACCAAAAATGATACAGGTAGAACGGTCGGTATAATCAAGGATGGCAGACATTTTATCAGCGCCCACCACCACTACTTTTTTATATTTTCCTGTTTCAATGAATTGTGCTCCTGTTGATAATGCATAAACAAAACCGGAACAGGCAGCATTGAGATCGAATCCCCAGGCATTCTTCGCACCGATCTTATCACTTACCACATTGGAAGTGGAAGGGAAAACATAATCAGGAGTTACAGTAGCCACAATTAGAAGGTCAATATCAAGAGCAGTGATACCGCGTTTTTTTAACAGCAATTCAATTGCCTTCACGCACATATCGCTTGTCCCCAGGCCTTCACCTTTCAGGATCCTTCTTTCTTTCACACCTGTGCGGGTCTCGATCCATTCACTGGTTGTAGGAACAAGCTTTTCCAGCTCTTCGTTGGTAAGGATGTAATCAGGAACATATCCCGCAACAGCGGTTATGGCTGCAGTTACTTTTGTCATTGAAATGCTAGTTTTATTTTATCGGCAAGCTTTGCATTTACAATATCTCTTGTAAGCAACAGCATATTTTTTACCGCAATATCATTTGAAATGCCGTGTCCGATCATGACAGTGGAATTGATACCTAAAACAGGCGTTCCACCATAAATCTCATAATTGAACCGGTCAAAATATTCATCTTTGATTCCCCGCTTTTTGATCAGCGTATAAAAAGCTTCTGCTTCTTTAAGAACTATGTTTCCTGTAAATCCGTCGCAAACAATCACATCAGCAATATCGGAAAAGAGATCTCGTCCTTCTACATTTCCTACGAAATTAAAATCACGGCTGTCCTTCATGAGAGAATGAGCTGCCTGAGAAACGAGATTTCCTTTTTCTGTTTCTTCACCGATGTTCAATAAAGCTACTTTGGGTTTTTTAATGTTGTACACATTTTCCGCGAAAAGCGAACCGAGAACGGCGAACTGATAAAGCACGTCGGGCTTACAATCCGCGTTACTGCCCACATCCAGGATAATTCCTACTCCGCCGTTTTCTTTTGGAAGAACGGAAGTAATGCATGGACGGATGACGCCGGAAATAGTTTTTACGCTAAACATGGATCCAACCAGCATTGCGCCGGTATTTCCATTGCTGGCAAAACCATCAATCTTGCCTTCTTTTAAAAGATGAAACCCAACACTTATACTAGAATTGGGTTTCTGTGTGAACGCTTTGGTAGGGTGCTCGCCCATACCGATAATTTCAGTTGTATGAACGACATCAAACTTGCTGACATCGGCACCATGTCGGGCAAGCCCTGCAGTAATCTGCTCCTGGTCACCGATGAGTACGAGTCGGACATCTTCAGGTAATTCTTTATAGGCTAGCACTGCTCCCGCTATGGTTGCATCGGGTGCAAAATCACCGCCCATAATATCTATACCTATCCTCATATAAAATACACTGGTTATAAAAAAAATATTTCTTTCACCTGATACCGAAGGTCGCGAATACCGAAGTTAAAACAGGCTCGGGATTCGTGGAAATTCGTTATTCGCATGGGATTAAGCTGATACTTTTTTCTCTATCGCTAATTTACCTTTGTAGTAACCGCACTCTTTACATACGCGGTGATACAATGTAGGTGAAGCACAGTTTGAGCATGTTCCAAGCGTAGATGCTACTGCTTTGTCATGACCCCTTCTGCTATCTCTTCTGGATCTCGATAATTTTCGTTTTGGATGTGGCATTGTTTCTAATTATTGATTGGTTAATTGTTTTCGTAATGTGTTTTATATTTTCTAAACCTCTGTTTCCCCTTTTTAACTATTGACTCCAGACTAGAGACTAATGACTAGAGACTAATTAAGTTTTATATTCTTCAGGTCATTCCATCTCGGATCTTCCGGATCTTCCTTTTCCTTCTCTGTTAAAAATTTCTTCAGCTTCTTTAATACTTCTTTATCACAGGTGCTTTTTCCTTTTGCATCCGGCGGATGAATCCGTTTGATGGGCAGCGACAAAGCAATGTACTCGTATAAATACTGACTCAGATCAAGTTCGTGTTCATTGGCAGCAACTGTTATGATATCATCATCTTCGTCGCCTGTCAGATGTCCTCCCACTTTTACGATCAGCTTATGTTCACCGCTAATTGGAAGATCAAACTCAACATTGCAAAGATCACAATCCATTTTCACTGTTCCGCTGATCTTAAATTCCATCATCATCATGGTGGACTGTTTCAGCAGGATCAGATCAATGTGAATTGATGACTTTTTGATCTCTGAGTATTCAAGGTTTTCAAAGAACTTATCCCCAACCTCAAACTCGTATGTGTGTTCTCCGGTGCTTAAACCGGCAAACTGTATTTTATAGTCTTTCCCTGCCTTCATCTTTCGTTAAATTTAAAGAAAGACGGCAAAGGTAAAAAATTCTGCCTTATAACAAAGCATTGAATGAAATTAATTTGAAGCCGATTTTGGCCTTTTTAATGCTAAAACCGGATAAAAATAGCTTTTTTATCCGGTTTTTTGCTTCAAAACCAACTTTTTTGTCGACCGATTTACCTGATCACCGTCATACGAAAACTCTCCGAATTCCCCTTAGACGTAGCAAGAGAATAATAATACAATCCCTGTGCAAGCCCCGCTGTTGTTAACTTACAGCTTCCATTGGAATCATTGAGCTGCTCCGAGAACACCAACTGTCCGAAAGCATTGAACACCTTCAGCACCCCCTTTTCATTCCCATCAACCGAATAATTGATGTAAGTATACTCATCCGCAGGGTTCGGCATGTTCTGGCTTAGCCCGATTCCCGGATTTGCCTGTTCCATGATCCCCACTCCAAAAGGTACCAGTTTTTCCACCCTCAGATCATCAAAATAAAATCCATCGGCAGTTCCGCCATTATCGGCCACTATCTGAAATCCTACTTTTACATTCATCCCGATATAGTTATCCAGCGATAACTCTTCTTTTAACCATCCTAATTTATAGGAATCATACAAAGGAGCACCGAAATCCTGAAAAGCATTACCGGATTTTGTATGGTGTCCGCAAAGTGGCGACCAGCTAAGTCCATTGTCAACCGACACCTGTGCCTGGGCATAATCAAAATTGGTTTCGATTTCCCAGCGACCCCAATAAACCATTTGTGCGCTTAAGGCATCTGTAAGATCCAGATCGGCAATGGTGGAAATGGAACTTGTTGCATTGTCGGCATAATCACCGGTAGGACTATCAGTAATGGATCCGGTTG
>JALYRR010000312.1 GCA_030855265.1 Bacteroidota bacterium
CAATAATACTGCGCTCCAGATTTCTGAAAGTACTGTTATTTGTGCTGAAAATCAGGCTACCCTCAACGCTGCGGGTACAGGGTATATTTACTGGTATGATGTGCCTTTAGGAGGCATTCCGATTGATAGCGGAATTACATTTATTACCCCGCCTTTAACAAGCTCAACAACATATTACGTAATGGCAACTGACAGCAGCTGTAAAAGCCCACGAATTCCACTAACGGTAACTGTGGATCCTTGCGTCAACCTTATTGTGCCCAACATTTTCAGTCCGAACAATGATGGCATAAACGACTTTTTCACCTTTAATATTATTGATGCAACATGTTTCAATTGTAAGATTTATAACCGCTGGGGGATCCTAATATATGAATGGAATGACTTTACGAAAGGCTGGGATGGTTCAATTCAACCAAACACCACCTTGGCTAAAGAAGGGGTGTACTACTTCATTTTAAAATTTTGTGATCTAAATTACATCGAGAAAAGTGAAACCGGGTTTTTAAACTTACAAAGGAATACTCAGTAGTCAACCTGAAATCTATACTAAAAATCCAATTTTTCCGTTATTTAATTTTGTTCGCTTATGCCTGAATAAATCCGTATTTTTGAAGAGTACAAATAATGATCTGTGATGAAGTCAAATTTACTTTTAGTTCTGTTTACAACATTAACATTTATTCAGGTTTCTGCACAAAAAAAACTTCCTGCGCCGCCAGCCAACCGTGACCTCGTTCAGTTCTCCGGGGTTATTGTGGAAGGCGACAGCTTACGCCCCGTTCCATACGCAAGTATAATTGTGAGGAACAGCCACCGCGGAACTGTCAGCGATTATTTCGGATATTTTTCTTTTGTGGCCCAGGAAAGCGACACCATCGAATTTTCTGCAATCGGTTATGGAGAAGCGATGTTCGTGATTCCTGATACCCTCAGTAACAGTAAGTATTCACTCATTCAAGTATTGCGAACAGATACCATTTACCTCAAAGAAACTGTTATTTATCCCTGGCCTACCAAGGAACAATTCAAGGCGGCATTCTTAAAATTAGAGCTTCCGGAAGATGATCTTGCAAGGGCGGGAAAGAATATGGCACGTGCCGACATGAAAGAACAGATGGCTGGAATGGCAATGGATGCAAGCCTCAATTACAAATACACGCAGCAACAATATCAGAGCAAATTGTATTATGCCGGACAACTTCCACCAAACAATCTCCTCAACCCGATTGCCTGGTCGAAATTTATCAAAGCCTGGAAGAACGGAGATTTTAAAAAGAAAAACTAACCAGAAGATCAATTTGTGAAAGCCACCTGCTCCGTTTTCTTAGCCACTTTTCTGTCTTTCTTTATCTCCTTTACCGCTGTTGCCCAGAGCACCGCTACCATTTATGGAAAAATAACCGACTCTGAGGGAGAAGGTATTGAAGATGTTTCCGTTTCCATTCTTGGTTCTTCTCAGGCTGCAAAGTTTACCAATCCTGCCGGTGACTATTCTTACACCATTCCTGCCGACAAGGAAATAACAATCGTATTTAATAACATCAGTTATTTTCAATCACAGCGCGTGGTTCAATTAGCTGCCGGTGATAAACGAGAACTATCCTCTTCACTCATTTTTAAGAATAATATCGGCACTGTTGTGATCACCGATGAAAACAGGTATCAAAACGTTACCCGCCTCGACCCCATCAACTTTACACATATTCCTACCGCCAGTCAGGATTTTAACGCCTTATTGTTTACGCTGCCGGGTGTCGCCACTCGAAATGAATTAAGTTCTTCCTACTCTGTTCGCGGAGGAAATTTTGATGAAAACCTGGTGTATGTGAATGGCATTGAAATTTATCGTCCCTTCCTCACACGCTCCGGACAACAGGAAGGATTGAGCTTTATCAATGCGGATCTGGTTTCATCTGTTCTCTTCTCCGCAGGAGGATTTGAAGCGAAGTATGGTGATAAAATGTCATCCGTTCTGGATGTTCAATACCGACAGCCGCGGAAGTTCGCGGGTACCGCCTCCGGGAGTTTATTAGGAAGCAGTCTTCACCTGGAAGGCGCATCAAAAAATTTCCGCTTTACATGGCTCATCGGTGCACGTTATAAAACAAATAAATACCTGCTTGGCGGACTCGATACCAAAGGAGATTACAAGCCCTTCTTCGGGGATGTTCAGGCTTATGCAACCTATGATTTAAATACAAACTGGCAGCTTGATGTTTTAGGAAATTATGCAAGCAACCGTTACCAGATGGTTCCTGAGAACAGGGAAACGGATTTCGGAACATTAAACGAAGCACTGAGGCTGAAGATTTATTTCGATGGTCAGGAGATCGATAAATTCACTACGATGATGGGTGCTTTATCTACCGGTTATCATTCCGACAATGAAAAAGTGAATTTAAAATTCATTGGCTCTGCATTCAGAAGCAAGGAGAGTGAAGCGTTCGATATCCAGGGACAATATTTTGTAGATGAACTGGAAACAGATTTCGGGAAGCCGGGATTTGGCGATGTGGTTGCCAACAGAGGTGTTGGTACATTTTTGCAGCATGCCAGAACCAATCTGACGGCGCATGTTTTCAGCGGAGAACACAAAGGAACCTACAGCCATACACGGCAGAAACAACTTCTCTGGGGAGCGAAATATTCTTTTGAAGATATCAATGACCGCTTGAGTGAATGGAAATATGTTGACAGCGCTGGATTTTCAATGCCCATCACAGAACCGCAGGAGATCGTACTACAGGATGTGATCAAACAAAAGATCAACATCACTTCGAATCGTGTATCAGGATTTATCCAGGGAATCTTGAACAAGGAATTGAAAGATACATCTGTTGTATCTCTGAGTGCCGGAATCCGCGCCAATTACTGGAGCCTGAACAAACAGGCATTGTTTGGGCCGCGTGCTACCCTGGGTTACAAACCACATTGGAAAAGAGATTTCCTTTTTAAGCTTTCGAGTGGATATTACTATCAGACTCCCTT
>JALYRR010000150.1 GCA_030855265.1 Bacteroidota bacterium
GTTCAGGGTCATTAGAATTGTATTCAATCAGTGGTTAACGTTACAGTTAACGATCATATATAAAAACAAAAATGGCAAAAACAAATCAACAGACTACTGCTAACAAAGCAGCAGCAAAAAAGAGAGTTGTGAAAGTGGAAGCAGTGGGCGAAGCTCATATCAACGCTACTTTTAACAACATCATCATCTCTCTTACCAACACAGCAGGTCAGGTTATTTCCTGGTCAAGCGCTGGTAAAATGGGATTCCGCGGTTCTAAGAAGAACACTCCGTATGCAGCTCAGCTTGCAGCACAGGATTGCGCGAAGGTTGCACATGATGCAGGCTTGAGAAAAGTGAAAGTATTTGTAAAAGGACCTGGTGCAGGCCGTGAATCAGCGATCCGTACCCTTTCAGGTGCTGGTATCGAAGTGACTGAGATCATGGATATCACTCCGATTCCTCACAACGGATGCCGTCCTCCAAAACGCAGAAGAGTATAATCAATTGATGATTGACGAATGTTGATTTTTGTATAAATCCATTTTAGTCTCCTTCAATTAATCAACATAAACAATCAAAATTCAACAATAAAATACAATGGCAAGATACATCGGCCCCAAGTCAAGAATAGCAAGAAAATTTAAAGAGCCAATTTTCGGCCCTGATAAAGTATTAGAAAAAAAGAACTACCCTCCGGGACAGCACGGTTTGTCAAAAAAACGTTCTAAACAATCCGAATACGCAGTTCAGTTACAGGAAAAACAAAAAGCAAAATATACATACGGAATTCTTGAGCGTCAGTTCGCGAAGATCTACGGAATGGCTCAGCGTGCTCATGGTGTTACCGGTGAAGTTCTTCTTCAGTTGATCGAATCACGTATCGATAACGTTGTTTATCGTATGGGAATTGCTCCTACACGCAGCGCTGCTCGTCAGTTGGTTGGACATCGTCATATCACCGTTAATGGTAAAGTTGTAAACGTTGCTTCTTATATCCTGAAGCCGGGTGATACTGTTGGAGTTCGCGAACGTTCTAAAACTCTTGAAGTTATCGCAAACCACATTTCAGGTGCTACAAACGCATTTCCATGGATGGATTTCGATAAATCTACTATGACAGGTAAGTACATTTCAATTCCTGAAAGAGTTCAGATCCCTGAAAACATTAAAGAACAACTTATTGTCGAGTTGTACTCTAAATAATAATGTTGGGATGACATTATTCATCCGCTTGCAAGGCAATTAAAAAAAGTACTTAACTAATAAAATATAACACATGGCAATTTTAGCTTTTCAAAAACCTGACAAGGTTATTATGATTAACTCCAGTGAAACTGAAGGACAATTTGAGTTCCGTCCTTTGGAGCCTGGTTATGGTATTACCGTTGGTAATGCGCTAAGAAGAATTTTGCTGTCGTCATTAGAAGGTCATGCTATCACCACAATCAAAATTGAAGGTGTTGATCATGAATTCTCTACACTTAAAGGTGTTGCTGAAGATATAACTGAAATTATCCTGAACCTTAAACAGGTTCGTTTTAAAAAGCAGATTGAAACAACTGATTTCGAAAAAGTAACTGTAACCGTTACCGGAAAAACTCAGTTGACTGCAGGTGATATTGGAAAATTCACTTCTGGTTTCCAGGTGTTGAACTCAGATCTTGTGATCTGCAACATGGAATCAAATGTGAAATTGAAAATCGAACTTACAATTGATAAAGGACGCGGATATGTTCCTGCGGAAGAAAACAAGCCTGTTAACGCAAGCGCTGGTCTTATTCCAATCGACTCTATCTACACACCGATCAAAAATGTACAGTACAGCATTGAAAACTTCCGTGTTGAACAGAAGACAGATTACGAAAAATTGATCATGAACATCACTACTGATGGATCAATTCATCCGAAAGAAGCATTGAAAGAAGCGGCTAAGATTCTTATCCACCACTTCATGCTGTTCTCCGATGAGCGTATCACTTTAGATACTGAAGAAAAGATGGCTACTGAAGAATTTGATGAGACTTCACTTCACATGCGTCAGCTGTTGAAAACGAAACTTGTTGACATGGATCTTTCAGTTCGTGCTTTGAATTGCCTTAAAGCTGCAGATGTTGAAACACTTGCTGACCTGGTATCTTTCGCGAAGCACGATTTGTTGAAGTTCCGTAACTTCGGTAAAAAGTCACTTACAGAATTAGAAGACCTTGTTGCAAACAAAGGATTGACCTTTGGAATGAACCTGGCGAAATATAAATTAGATAAAGAATAATACGGATATTGGATATTGGATCTTGGATGTTTGACCATCTGAATTCAACATCTGATTTCTCAATACTAAAGAAAAAATGAGACACGGAGATAAAATAAACAATTTAGGCAGGAAATCAGCACACCGCAAAGCGATGTTGGCTAACATGGCGAGTTCATTGATCCTGCACAAACGCATCAATACAACTGTTGCAAAAGCTAAAGCGCTGAGAACATATGTTGAACCACTTTTAACAAGATCAAAAGATGATTCAACTCATTCAAGACGTACCGTTTTCGCTTATTTAGGAAACAAAGAAGCGGTTGATATGCTTTTCAAAGAAGTATCAACAAAGATCGCTGATCGTCCGGGTGGATACACCAGAATCCTGAAAACAGGAATTCGTTTAGGTGATAACGCCGACATGTGCTTCATCGAGCTTGTTGACTACAACGAAAACATGCTTGCTGCTAAAGGGCCTGCAAAAGCGAAAACATCAAGACGTGGTGGTAAAAAGAAATCAACAGAGACTACGGCTAAAACCACTGATAAGAAAGAAGAATCAACTGAATCAAAAGACGAGAGCGCAAAAAGTGAATAAGTTGTTTGATTAAAATTTTAATTCTAAAAAAGGATAAAGTATTTTCGCTTTATCCTTTTTTTATGCACCTTTCAACCATATTTCCTGTTCGCATATCCGGCAGGAAGCAAAGTGTAATAAAATAGCTTAGCGCCTTCGCGTCTTAGCGGTAAAAAAAACAGAATGAAATACACAGCAAAAGCCCCCGCAGTTTTATTATTAGAAGATGGAAAAGTATTTTACGGGAAAGCGGCCGGCCACATCGGCATTGCTACCGGAGAAATTTGCTTTAACACCGGGATGACCGGTTACCAGGAAGTGTTCACGGATCCTTCCTACCTTGGCCAGGTTGTAGTTGCAACCAATGTTCATATCGGAAATTACGGAGTGAATGATGATGAAGTGGAATCCTCTTCCATCAAGATCGCCGGTTTTGTATGTAAACAGTTCAATGAGTTCCACTCAAGAAAACGCTCAAACGGTTCCCTAAAAGACTATTTCCTGAGAGATAAGATCGTAGCGATATCAGACGTGGATACACGAGCCATCGTTCGTTATATCCGCGATAAAGGTGCAATGAACTGTATCATTTCTTCGGAGACACTTGACCTTGACATCCTGAAAGAAAAACTTTCTAAAGTTCCTTCCATGGCCGGACTGGAACTTTCGTCCAAAGTAAGCACAAAAGAACCTTATTTTCTGGGCGAGTCCAACGCTCCATATAAAATTGCGGTGACGGATTACGGAACCAAACAAAATATCCTCCGTTCATTAGCAGAGAGAGGCGCATACCTCCAGGTATTCCCTATGAAAACCCCTTTTGCTGAAATGATGAAATGGAAACCGGATGGATTCATGATCTCCAACGGTCCCGGCGATCCTTCAGTAATGAAAGAGGAAGTAGCTGTAGTGAAAGAGATCATCAATTCAGGAGTTCCTACTTTCGGAATTTGTCTCGGACATCAGCTCATCGCGGAAGCATCCGGAATCTCAACTTTCAAAATGCACAAAGGTCACCGCGGGATCAATCACCCGGTGAAAAATTTGCTTACAGGAAAAAGCGAGATCACTTCGCAGAACCACGGCTTCGGTGTGAAGCTGGAAGATGTTGCGAAAGTGAAAAACATCCAGACAACTCACCTGAACCTCAATGACAATACTGTTGAAGGCCTTCGCTATACCGATAAAAATGTGTTCTCCGTTCAGTATCATCCGGAAGCATGTGCCGGTCCTCATGATTCCCGCTACCTATTTGATGAGTTCATTGCAATGGTGTCCTCAACGAAAAAGACTGGAAATAAGAAGCCTGTTGAAGTTTAGGATTTCAGATTTTTAATTTCAGATTCCGTACTGATGTTTAAAATAATATCCCCGCTTCGTAAATGGAGCGGGGATTTTTGATTTAAATAGTTTAAGGAAATAGCAATGATGAGATTGTCACGGTCGTGAAAAACTCCCTCGCAATGACGCCTCGAATTATGCTGTTTGATGCAGTATTGTAATCATCTTAGATCATACTTTTCCTATTACATCTGAGTGCAATTTCATGTTGAATAATCCGCGAACCTGCCTGCCGGAAGGCAGGTCTGTGGCAGTTTTTTTTGAATTCCAACGCTCCTGTTCTCGATACAAGCCTACCGGCAGGCAGGCATTTCTTCGCAAAAGCTCCAGAAACACTCGAACTGACCACAAACTATTTGAGTTTAGGAATCATATTCAGATCATATTTTTCTTATTAAATCTGCGTAACATTTACGCATGCCCCAGCGCCTGTTCTCGATACCAGCCTACCGGCAGGCAGGCATTTCTTCCGCAAAAGCTCCAGAAACAACGAACTGACCATGCAGAGTCCAACATCCAACATCTAACATCTAACATCCAACATCCGATCAAAAGAAAAACGTCACACCACCCTTAATAAAAAAAGGTGTTCCCGGAGTGTAATGCAATTCAGAAACCGGAGCTGCTTCATTTTGTAATTTGCTTTCTGTATCAAATTGAGCTTCGTTCCATTCTGAATTCAATATGTTTTCCATGGATAAACTGAGTTCGTATTTAGGACGTGTGTAATTGAATACTGCATCCACAAGTCCATATCCCAATGCTGTTACGGAATTATCCGGATTAGCGGCTCTGTCGCCAACAAACCTGTAGCGGACTCCCGCATTTAAGCCGTTCTTGAATTTAGCTGTGAGTCCTCCAATGCTCGTGAAGGTAGGCGCAAGCGGAATAAAGTTTTCTCCTTCAGGATCATCGAGCGAACGTGGGACACAATAGTTGGCATCCATATCAAGATACAACCAGTTCAGCATTTGGTAACGCAAAGAAAGATCAATACCATATCTGCGGGTGTATCCGCTTGGTTCAACGATTGCAGCATCTCCAACATAAACGAATTCCTGCTCCAGGTCCAGAGTCCATACAGCGGCATTCACAAGCAATTTTTTAAAGGGTTTGAAGAAGATTCCAAGGTCTGCTCCAAGTGCACGTGGGAGTGTTTTGGTGGAACTGTCCGCGGTTACAACCCTTGTGTCATTTGAATGAAACCCCGTTCCGGTTTTTAAATAAACCTGGGTATTCTTATTGAAATTGTAAAAGAAATTCAGCTTTGGACTTATGATATTTTTGCTTTTAACTCTTCTTTCATAAAGTGTATCCAGATCATTCACATATTCAAATATAAATTGATCAAATCTTACAGCCGCGTTAATAATGAATTTTTCTGTAAGGTTAAGTGTCTCGTCAATATATACACCTGCATTCAACTCATTTACCTGCCCCAGTGCCAGTCTTTCAATATTGAATCTTCTCTGGGCCGTATGCGTTAATTCAACATTATTGATGTCATCGTATCGCATCTGAAGGCCAACTTCCGAACGAAGCTTCATTGTACCCAAATTTACTTTCCTCGAATAGGATCCATTATATCCATAAATGTTTCGGGTTTCTTTCTGTTTGATCTGATCACCGTTGATCGAATCTTCAAGGAAGAAAGTAAAGTTTGAATAGAGCTCGAAGTTGTAATTAATAAAATAAACCTGGTTCTTGAAAATGCCTCCGTTTGCCATAGACTTTGCCAGAATGAAATTTGCATTCGACCTGCTTGTTTTTCCCCCTTCTTTATCATCTATTGCTCCGAATCTGTTAATCAAACCCTGCTCAACTGCCCGCTGTGGGATCTGTCCGGATGCTTCCCATTTACTATTAAAGGTTGACAATGAAACTGTAAGGATTTTATCATCCCCGATTACTGCATTGTATTTTCCCATTAAGTTAATCCGATGAAAATTCTGCGGACTATCGAAATATCCATTTGTATACATATATTCTGAAGAAATGTATGCACTTTGATTTTTTTCTGATTCTTTTTTATCAAGCACGTCAAACAAGCCAACAACTCTATACGAATCAAACTGGCCGCCTTCCAGCTTAATCGAACTCTTATCTAAGGCGTTCTTTGTTTTAAAACTTGCATATCCTGCAGTCGTGAAATCACCTTGTGAAGCATAATACGGCCCTTTGTTAAAATCTACATAGTCAATAATTTCAGGAGTCAGAAAATGCAGATCAGCATAACCTTGCCCATGCGCGTGGGAAACCATGTTTACCGGCATTCCATCTACTGACAGACGGATGTCTGTTCCATGGTCAATATCAAATCCTCTCAAATAAATTTGCTCTGATTTCCCTCCGCCTGCATGTTGAGCAGTAACAAGTCCCGGAACCATTCTTAAAATATCCTGTGAAGATCTGGTAGGTCTTAAAGAGATATCTATTTTGCTCAATGTTTGCATGGTTGTGCCGACTTCACCACTTTCAGCAATAATGATCTCAGAAAGATTTAATGCAGTTGGTAGAAGCAGCACTGAAATTTTTGTTGTTTGATTCTCTCTAACCTCCACTGAAATTTCTTTTGTTTGATACCCACCTTTTGTCATGCGTAGTATATACACTCCCGGATGCATATCGCTGAACGCAAAATTGCCCAATAAATCAGTAGACGTTACAAGGCCGTTTGCTTCTATTGAAACTTTAATTCCCTGTATATGTTCACTGGAAAGTGAGTCTTTAATCCTTCCTTTGATACCCCCTTCGTGTGAAAAGGATAGTGTTGTAATGAGAAAAAGACAGCAGACCAATAAACATTTTTTTTGTAAAATATTTTTCATAAGTTTTTTTTTAACAGGACGAAAATGCCCATAAATACATTATTATTTAAATAATGATTTGGATATTAGAATAAATTAGAGAAAGCAAAATCGCCCCGCATATCTGCGAGGCGAACAACTAATCCGATCAAGCCTTGGGTGGCGGGGTAGGGGACTTTAAGCAAACATCAACCGGAAAGTTAATTTTCGCGCAAAGAATCGGGAGCTTAGTTGTTCGCTCAAAAAAGATTACCGGAGTACCGGCAAAAAAGTGAAATGAAAGTTTTTCTCCTGAGAATGTTCTTTTTGATGATAAAGGGGTTTTTTCAGAAGATTCTTTAAGTTCTGAATGAATGTGGTATTGACCGTTCTCAAAATGGATAGTCGACATGTGCTCCATTTTGTAGAATACGTGGGCAACCAGGTCGTTTACAACGGGAACGATCGGCCGGATAAGGGCAAAGCTGTATATGCAGATGAGTGCATAAATGGCTGTTTTCTTATATAGTTGACGGTATATGGACATTCAGAGGGATATACGGCGAAGAAGGGAATACGGATTTGAGGGGATTGGAAAAAATCAAGAAAATTGAAAGAATCGGAAAGAAATACGGTAAAGGGCTCGCAGAGGCGCAGAGAACGCAGGGAACTGAAATTAAAGAATTGATAAAATCAAAAAAATAAGAAATCAAAAGAATCAAAAGATGGGTGAATATTTCTTAGAATGTCAGTTCGAGCGGTTCGAGAACCGTCAATAGAATAGTCATCTTCATGGTTCTCGAACCGCTCGAACTGACAGTGAGTGATTCTGCGGTCATTCGGGCCTGATCCCACCGTCATACCTGACTTGATCTCACCGTCATACCTGACTTGATCTCACCGTCATTCCGGACTTGATCCGGAATCTCGCTTCAGAAACAACGAAAGGCATAAAATGCTATAGGTATATGAGATTGCCACGGTCGTGAAAAACTCCCTCGCAATGACGCTCGAAAATTGATTTCTCGGGAATATTCGAAATCTTATTTGGATCATACTTTTCTAATGTGATCTGCGTACAATTCTCCAAAGCTTATACATCTAAGCAAAAAAGATTCGCTCTATGGTCCAATAAAGCGCTACAAGTGCGATGATCACAGAAGCCGGGATAACAATCCGTTTCCTATACCAGGGCTTATTTCCGAACCATTTTCCGACCAATAGCCAGGCAGCCAGGATAACCGCAATCTGTCCGAGTTCCACTCCGATATTAAATGTAAGAAGAGATGTGATATACTGATTTTCCGGCAGCCCAAGTTCCGTTAACACACTCGCGAAACCGAGTCCGTGTATGAGCCCGAAAATAAAAACGATAATGATCCGCGAGGGTTTCAGCTTATCCGTGATGATATTTTCAACCGCCACAAAAAAGATGGAAAGAGCTATCACTGGTTCAACAATGTAGGAGGGTGGACTAATGAGCCCGTACATCGCCAATCCGAGAGTAATAGAATGTGCAACAGTGAAAGCAGTTGCCTGCCAGATAACAGGTGATAGTTTTGGGTTGAGCAGGAAAATGCAAAGCACAAACAGAATATGATCCAGTCCTAATGGAATGATGTGCGTGAAGCCAAGCTCCATATAAAGCATTCCTACTTCCGTTCGGGAAAATTTGCTCAGGTCGAGTGCATGAGCAAGTGCCGGTTGTGAGCAAAGGAATAGGAATCCCGCAAGAAACGCCAGCCCCAATCGGTAATTTCCGGAACTGTTTTTCATATAGCAGTCAGGTAAGCCGAAGCTTCATTTTTCAATTCAATATCCGTCATAAAAGGATTCAGTTGAAATGCTTTCTGTATCAGTGCAATGCCTTTTGCTTTTTCTCCGTTTTTGATTTTTATCAATCCCGCTCTGCAAAGCAAATACGGGTTTTGAGAGTTTGTTCTCATGGCAATGGTGATGAGTTTATTGGCTGTAACTGCATCGTTCATTTTATAATATACCCAGGCAGTTGTTTCGCAAACATCAATGTTCGCCGGCCTTCTGTTAAATTCTTTTAATGCATGTTTTAATGCATTTTCTGTATCATTTACTTTCAGGTAGGCGAATGCCAATTCTTTATCTGCATAATGACCATGTCCGCTAACGCTTTCATCTTCTCCGCTTCCGGGCCCAAGCATCGCGATCACATCCTTTGCAGATTGATCTGCCTTTGCTTTTTCATTGTTTAATTTATAAAGATCCGTGAGTTCATCGCTGAATGAATATTCCACGATCAGGTTTTTTGCCTTCTCATATTGTTCAATGGCTTCTTTGTAATTTCCTTTGCCTTTCTCCAGCTTTCCTAATCCTGCGATAGCGAAAGCATAATCCGGGCGTTCTTTCAAAGCAACTCTGTATTGGTATTCCGCACTATCTTGTTTCCCTGTACATTCATATAAATGAGCAAGTACCATGCGGGTGAATTCAGTTTGTTCCAGGCCGGGATACCCTGCTGAAACTGCCATTTTCGCCGCATCAATGGCTCCGGGATAATCAC
>JALYRR010000151.1 GCA_030855265.1 Bacteroidota bacterium
TGCAATTCCTGCCGATGGTGTGTTTCAGCGACTCACCATTTTGAACAACGGAGGATTGGTGAATGTTTTTGATTATGCTTCTTTTAGTCAGTCATTCAGTTCCCTTACTGCAGGTACTCATACATTTGGGGTTGCAGCACAGCTTGCCGGAGGTACAAGTGCAACAGTTGGTGGAAACAGTTCTTCCGTTTTACAAGGTGAGTTATCAGTTACCATTATTAAAAAATAAGGACATGAAACTATTTTTAACGATACTTTCAGTTTGTACTTTCTTTTCTGTCAATGCGCAGATGGGAAGTCCTGTTGCTTCTCCTGTGAAACCGATTAGCCCAGCAGTCCGACCGGCCACACCTTCAGAAATTATTACAGTTACACCAATTGAATGCGAAAAGCCTTCGGGCATTTCTGTCAGATTACCATTGCCTTCAGAAATCATTACCACTACTGAGCCAGCGCATTTAAAACCTCTGAGCCCAACCGTGAGTGATGCACCTGTTGGATCTAAAAAAGATGAATAAAAATGTGTGAACGGATATTTATAAAAGAGTTAACGAAGCGAATTGCAGTTAGTCTGATTCTCGTTATGATTTCTTCCCTGGTTTTTTCTCAGGCAAGAGTCGTAATCAGTGACAATGCTTTTCTTGTTATCAGTAACAGCGCGTATTTCGTGATCGACAATGGGAACGCGAATGCTTTAAGCACAGCAGGCACCGGTGGAAATATTGTAAGCGAATCGGAAACAAATCGTTTGCGTTGGAACATCAGCAACAATACCGGAACCTATGTAATACCATTTAACGATCCTGATAACACAGCCAAAATTCCCTTTACTGTTGCAATCACTACAGCAGGAACAGCAGGAGGAAGGATCGATTTTTCCACATATGACAATTCCAGTTGGGATAATTCCACTTATATGCCCAGCGATGTAACGAATATGAATTCTCTTGTGGGTGGACTGAACAATTCTTCGAAAGTGATCGACAGATTCTGGATAGCCGATGCATCCCATATCACTAAACCGGCTGCCACCTTATCTTTTACTTATGTTGACGGAGAATGGAATCCTGCCGGAAATTCAATCACGGAATCTAACCTGGGAGCTCAGCGTTTTAATACTCCTGCCGGAAACTGGGATACATATCCGCCAACAGGTACAATAAACACTATTACAAATACAGTTGTGAGTGTACCGGTAACTTCTGCCGGCTTCTTCCGTTCCTGGACTCTTGCGGACAATGCCTCTCCTTTACCTATCGAGCTGGTATCGTTTGATGCGGGATGTGAAGGAAAACTCACGAAGTTAAACTGGGTCACGGCAACGGAATTAAACAATGATTTCTTCACAATTGAAAGAAGTACGGATGCAAGCAACTTCCATATAATTGCCACCATAAACGGAGCAGGAAACAGCAGTTCATACAATTCTTATTCTTATACTGACCCTTTTGACCAAAGTGGTAGCAGGTATTATCGCTTAAAACAAACCGATTATGACGGGAATTTCGAATATTTTCCGATGATCAGTTCTGCCAATTGCGGAGAGTCGGAAACAATGATCAGCGCTTACAACGACAATCAGGGAGCTATTCAGATCCACATTTTTGCCTCAGGTCCTGGAAGTTATTCTGCCGAATTATATGATGCCAGAGGAAGGAAAATCAGGACCAAAAATCTGTATACGGCTGCTGGGAGCAATTCCTTTCAACTGGAAGTTACTGGTTTAGAGGGAGGGATTTATTTTATACGAATTAATAATGAAATGCAACCTTATACCGGAAAAATAAATCTTCATTAAGCTTATGTAAACCATTAACCATTAATATTCTACAAAATGAAAATTCCTACTCCGTTATTTCCATTTATTATTTTCCTCTTTTTTGCGACTTCTCTGTCTGCCCAGGAAGGATCTACCACAAAAATCGCTGTAAAAGGCAGCAATACAAAGGTTAGAAGCTCTCCGTCCGGCACTCCAACTGCCAAAAGCAATCAAGAAAAGTCTGAAATAAAGTCAACTACCTCGTATCAACACCCTGTCGGCAACGAAAAAGACAGAGGAGAAAACGATGCGGAACGTTTAAAAAACAAGGCGGCTTACGAAAAAACAATCCCTAAATCGAAATAATTCTTTTTTAACATTTAATTGTCGTTGAAATGAAAAATATATACAAGTTCCTGTCAGGGTTATTTTTCCTGATTATTAGTTACACTGCATCCTTTGGAGCCGCTCTCACCTGGGTGGGAACAGGAGCAGGGGGAGCAGGAACGAATTTTAATGCTGCTGCCAACTGGAGCCCCGCAGCTGTACCTACTGCTGCGGATGATCTTACAATTAATATGACTACCAGCGGAACCATACTGGTTACATCTAATATTACTGCGAACAGCATTACGATGACAATTTCAGGTTCCAATGTGGTGGGAGTCCTGGACATTCAAACATTCACTTTGACCCTTAATGCCGCATCTTCCTTCAATTCAACTGCGGGAAATATGAATACCCGTGGAATCCTTCATGCAGGAACGGCTCCGGGGAAAGTGATCTTTAACGGCGATGCCAACTTCAACGTTTCCGGGAGCGAACTGTTTAAGTTCAGAGCTGCAGTAACAAACCCCGGACAGTTGGTTTTTATGTTAAACGTTACTACGGGGACGAATGCGTTTACCGAGCCGGGAGATGAACCTCAGTTCGCTTTCAACAGAGCAGGGACCCAAAACTGGACTTTTAATTCCACTTCAAATTATGTAGTCCCTGAATCGATCATTATTGGACAGGGCAATACCAGCATTACCAGTTTCATAGGTGCAGGTTCTGCCGGATTATTAGGGGTTTATAATGGTTTTTTAACCGTGAGTGCGGGTTGTACACTTGATATTGGTAAATTCTCTACTCATAAACTAAGTGGAACAGGTGCAGTAACTCTTGCTGCCAACTCATTACTGCGAATAGGAGCAACAAACGATTTTCCAACCGGATTTTCGGTGTACTCAATTGATATCACCAATACAGTTGAATTTTATGGACCGTCTTCTACTCAAAATGTAGGCGCTATGCCTGGCGTTGACAACTATGGAAATTTGCTTTTAACCGGAGGCGGACTTAAGCAACAAACATCGCTTGGTGGTATACTGGTAAGGGGAACACTTACCATTAATGCTGCGACAACTTATTATGCATGGAATGAGATAACAACGGTGAATGGTACCATGACAAACAATGGAACATACGATGCATCTGATGACATTCAAACCTTCAATGGGAATTTTGTAAATAATGGAACATGGGTGCAAAGCACTACGGCCACTTCTGTGGCGGTGTTTTCCGGTGCCGCTGCACAGACCCTTTCAGGAACTACTTTGACCACGGCATTCCAACGAATGACGGTTAACAATACTTCAGCTACCGGAGTAACTCTAAGCACGCCCATAGCAGTAATTGCTGTTTTGACCTTGACGGATGGTTACGTTTTTACAGACGCTGTAAATTTATTAACCCTGAGAGACAACTGTACCTCAAGTGCTGGATCTGTTGCAAGTTTTGTAGACGGACCAATGAGAAAAATCGGGAATGATGTTTTTGTGTTCCCTCTTGGAGATAATATTTATTGGGCGAGAATAGGGAT
The DNA here is from genome assembly GCA_030855265.1 of Bacteroidota bacterium. Classification (GTDB taxonomy): domain Bacteria; phylum Bacteroidota; class Bacteroidia; order 2-12-FULL-35-15; family 2-12-FULL-35-15; genus 2-12-FULL-35-15. The sequence goes on from JALYRR010000151.1 coordinate 3,624, forward strand.
AACAGCTCCTGCCTTAGCAACCGATGCCTTTACTGCTCAGTATTTTGCAACGGCATATGCAACACTTACTCCGGTGAGCGCACCCAATGCTTATGTCAGCGTTGTTGAGCATTGGATCCTTGACAGAACAACCGGTACATCCAATGTTTCCCCAACACTTTATTGGGAGAGCGGAACAAGAAGCGGTATCAATACATTTACCAGTGACCTGCATGTGGCTCGTTGGGATGGTTCTGCCTGGCAGGATCATGGAAGTGGTACAATGACAGGTTCGGCAGCTGCAGGCTCAATTACTACAGGTGCTGCTGTAACTGCTTTCAGTCCTTTCACCTTTGCTTCAATTACAGCCTCTACTGCGATCAATCCATTGCCAATTGAACTGCTCAGTTTTGAGGCGCATTTAAATGTGAATCAAGTTGATCTGAAATGGGCCACTTCATCTGAAACGAATAATGATTTTTATACGATTGAAAAAAGTCGGGACGGACAGAGTTTTGAATTCGTTACTCAAGTGGACGGTGCAGGTAATAGCACCAGCTATATTGAGTATTTCGATATTGACAGGAGTCCTTACCAGGGTGTATCCTATTACCGTTTAAAGCAAACTGATTTTAACGGTAAATTCAGTTACTCATCCATTGTTCCTGTTGAATATAATACGAATACCGAAAGTGATATTTCAATCTTTCCTAATCCTGGTGAAGTGGGATCTTCTTCGTACATTATTTTTAATGAATTTCAGGGCGAAGAGGTTTTGGTTGTTGTTAGAGATATAGCAGGGAAAGAGTTGTATGCAAAGATCATAGTTGTGGCTTTCGACAATGAAATTTCAGCCATAGATACCGAAGGCAAACTTGCAAAAGGGACCTATCTTATAACTGCTTCCAGTAAAAATAAACTTTACAGTAAAAAACTGATCATCAAATAGTCAAACGGGACAATAAAATTTGAATAAAAAAGAGCCGAGTTTTCGGCTCTTTTTTATTCAGTATAATGATCAATTATTTTCAAGTACAATGTCTTTTAAGGCCTTTATCCAAACAGGTGAATCATTCAGGCTTTCTACAAGCTGCACATGTTCCCCACCATGCTCTTTAAAGATCTCTTCGTATTCTGTCCCGATCTCGTAAAGTGTTTCCAGGCAGTCAGCCACAAAGGCCGGAGAGAAAACAAGGATTTTCTTTTTTCCTTCTTTTGCTTTTTCTTCCACAACTTTATCACTGTAAGGCTTGATCCATTTATCATTCAGCCTCGACTGAAAAGTGCTTTCGTATTTTCCTTCCGGAAGATTTAATCGGCTAACAAGCTCCCTCGTTGTGGCAAAACAATTTGCACGGTAACAATACTGATTGTTCTTCGTGATCTTATCGCAACAGCTTCCCATCTGGCAGGTATCTGAACCATAATGTTCAGCACCTTTAAGTATATGACGCTCCGGTAAACCGTGATAACTGAAAATAAAATAATCATACTCCTCCAGTTTATATTGCCTCGCGCGATCCACACATGCATCAATAAATCCAGGGTGATCATGGAATTTCGAAATAACTTTCACAGAAGGTGTAACTTCCCATTGTTTTAGGATCCTCATAGCTTCTTCAACAGATGAACCGGTGCTGGATGACGCATACTGAGGATACATGGGTAAAATAACAATTCTGCTTACATGTGCAGCGCGTAATTTTTCCAAAGCTGTTTCAATGGATGGATTTTGATAACGCATACCTAATTCCACCTGGTATTTATCTCCAAGTTCCTTCTGAAGAAGTTCTTTCGCTTTAACACTGTTGATCAGTAAAGGTGATCCTTCGCTGGTCCAGATTTTTTCATAAAGTTTTGCCGATTTTGAAGAACGGAATGGAACAATGATGCCGTTCACCAACACAAATCTTCCAATAGGGTTGATATCAATCACCCGGGGATCGTTTAAAAATTGGGTGAGGTATTTTCTGACATCACTTGTTTTAGGGCTGTCGGGTGTTCCGAGATTAATGAGAAGGATTCCTGTTTTCATGTTTTACCACTAAGACACTTAGGTCACTAAGGTGTTTAAAAATATTAAAATAAATTTTAATCCAAATTATAATTTATAAAGGAAGACGTGAAAATGACTCGGTAACTAAAGGCACTAGCCCATCTCTTGTAATGTTTTCACAATTAAAATTTATTAGCAAACCCTTAGGCTTGCCGGTTAATTTCAAGTAGGAAAGGAGTTGTGCTTTAAACAAAGGAATAAGAGTTTCGACCGCTTTCAATTCAACTACAATTAAATCTTCAACAATCAAATCCAACCTCAGTGATGTTTCAAGACTTTTTCCTTTATATAACAATGGAACAGTCACTTGTGTTTTAAATGATAAACCTTCATTATTTAACTCTTCAACTAAACACTTTTCATAAACTGATTCGAGTAAACCCGGTCCAATTTGTTTATGAACCTCAATTGCACAACCAACAATTTCGTAAGAAATCTCATTCAAATATTTTTGGGATATCAACATAGCTTTCCTAAAATTGAGAGAGCCGGATTGATACTATTTATGAATTAACTGAATATAAATTCTTTTTTTTCTCTATTCCTTTTTTCTAAGTGTGCTAAGTGCCTTAGTGGTAAATAACACTGAAACAAAGCACTAAATATGCAACGCCCGCTTCCCTGTCGCATCCAAACAAGCTTCTTTCATCGCTTCCGTGTAAGTCGGATGTGCATGACTCATTCTTGAAATATCTTCCGCGCTTGCACGATACTCCATTGCTACCACCGCTTCCGCGATCATGTCTGCAGCACGTGGCCCGATCATGTGAACTCCGAGGATCTCATCAGTTGCTTCATCTGCAAGCACCTTTACAAATCCATCCGTATCCATAGAAGCTCGTGCGCGGCCGCTTGCTTTAAATGGAAAGCTGCCCACTTTGTATTTTTTCCCCTGCTCTTTTAACTGCTCTTCTGTAAAGCCAACTGCCGCTACTTCCGGCCAGGTATAAACCACTCCCGGGATCAGGTTGTAATTGATATGTGGTTTTTGTCCGGCCATGATCTCTGCTACAAATACACCTTCTTCTTCTGCTTTATGTGCAAGCATTGCTCCTTTTACAACATCACCGATGGCATAAATGTTCGGAACATTGGTTTGTAAATGATCATCCGTTTCAATTCTTCCGCGATTATCCACTTTCACTCCGGCTTTATCCAGTCCGAGGTTTTCGGTATAAGGCTTACGTCCAACAGAAAGAAGGCAATAGTCACCTTTTAATTCCAGCTTGATATCCTTAGGTCCTTCTGCCGTGACAGAAACATCTTTTCCTTTTGTTGTTACGCCTGTCACTTTATGATTGAAATAAAATTCGAAGCCGAGTTTTTTTAAACTTTTCTGAAGTTCTTTTCCGAGTGCTCCATCCATGGTGCTGATAATCCCTCCGGTAAATTCTACGACAGAGATCTTCGCGCCTAAGCGTGCATACACAGAACCAAGTTCAAGTCCGATCACTCCGCCACCGATAATGATCATGTGTTTCGGAACCTCAGTTAATTCAAGCGCCTCCGTGCTGGTGATTACTCTTTTTTTATCCACCTCGATACCTGGTAAAGAAGATGGCTTGGATCCCGTTGCTATAATTGTTTTTGCTGATTCGATCTGAATCTTTTTTCCATCAGCAGATGTAACTTCAATTTTATTTTTATCGAGGAAAGAACCATGTCCAGTAAAAATGGTGATCTTATTTTTTTTCATTAAAAAGTTGATGCCATCGCAGGTTTGCTTCACAACATCACCTTTTCTTTTGATCATCTGTTTGAGATTTACTTTCACGTCTTTCACATCAATACCGTGTTCAGTAAAAGTATGAGTGGCATTGTGAAAATGCTCCGAGGAATCAAGAAGGGCCTTTGAAGGAATACATCCAACATTCAGGCAGGTTCCGCCAAGGGTGTTATAGCGTTCTATGATTGCTGTTTTCATTCCCAGTTGTGCGCAACGGATCGCTGCAACATATCCTCCCGGGCCGGAGCCGATAACGGTAACATCAAATTTATCCATGTTTTTTAGTATTAAGAACGTTTTAAAACGTACGGCAAAGTTATTATTTTTTGAGCATTCTAAAGCGGATGAGCCAGGAATATACCAGCAGAAGTACAGCCAGATAAACCGCTGCAAGCGCAATGTAATCACCAAACCGTGTATAAAATGTGCGTTCTTCAACAAGACTGATCTTGCCTGATAGTGCCGCAGGAACCCACCAGCTTGTAGGTTGTAGAATTGTTCCTGCAGGATCAATAAAGCAGGAAATTCCCGTGTTTGCAGAACGTACGATCCACTTTCTTGTTTCTATCGCACGAAGAGCTCCATATTTTAAATGCTGCTTATAGCCCGGTGTGTCTCCCCACCAGCCGTCATTGGTAATGATCGCAATGAACTGAGCTCCGTTATTAATGTAATCGCCTACGTACTCGCCATAAATACTTTCATAACAAACTACCGGTGCGGCTTTCATGGAAGGATCTTCAGAAGTAAAAACGGTCCGCTCATCCTGCATCCCCAGGCTTCCGGTTGTTCCACCGAGGTCAATCGCGAGTGAGCTCAGGTGCTTGAATATAAACGGGAAAGGCATTTTTTCAACCCCGGGTACGAGCTTCGATTTATGATAGATCTGCACTTTGCCGGTGCTGTCGAGTTGAAGCGCTGTATTATATGAATCATAATAAGCTGCTTCCTGTGTAAACTTGCGTGCCGTTGCGGAAGGTGTTTCTCCTGCTTTGTAATACCTGGAGGTAGAAGCGCCGATGATAATCTTTACATCGGGAAAGCTCAGCAGAAAACTATTCAACAATTGAATGCCGCTGCTTTCATTCATTTCATTTTCCCAAATCTCATCTACAATGGCCGTTTCAGGAAACACAACATATTCTGTAGAGTCCGTGATCTTTTCCGCCGCCATCTGAAGCATTTTCCTTAACTGATCATCCGGTGAACCGGTAAATTTTTCGTTGTATGGATCAATGTTCGGTTGGATGATAACTACTTCCATATCTCCTGCAGGCACAGTAGGTTTCAAAGCAAAAGAGATCAGGATCGGCAGGATAAGAAGGGCAAGAAGGCCGGCTGATTTTTTTCCTTTCACGCGAAAGCTGAATTTTCCATTATAGGAAATGCAGCTGAACAAAAGCAGATTGACGGTGAGGATCCACAGACTTCCGCCAAAAACTCCGGTGAATTCATACCATTGAATAATTGAAGGGAAATCTGCGAAAACATTTCCTAATGTCAGCCATGGCCATGAAAGATGCCAGTTGAGGTGAAAATATTCCCAGCCCAGCCAGAATGAAATAAATATCAGGTAGCTCCATTTTTCACCGATCCTTTTTTTAACACTGTGAAAGGTCATGAACACCATCGACATCAAAAGCGCGTTGCATAAGATGGCCATCGCAGCTCCGCCGAAAGAGGCATTCTTCACCCACCAGGTACTGATGATGTTCCAGAGGAAAAATGTAAGGTAGCTGCAAACAAAGAGTGTAATTGAACGGTGCTTGTAAGGATTGGAGAACACTTCCTGCTCCGCCATCAGCAAGGGCACAAAGGCAATAAATATGAGCGGTAAAAATGAATTCGGAAACCAGGAGAAACCCAGTAACAAACCACTCATGACAGATAATAGATACAACTGATAAGTTCTCACGCGGACAAAGATAATAAAATCAATGATGGTCGGAGCTGAGCAGGCATTTAGGGATATTCCACCTGCCTTTCCATTCCTCGAAAAGAATGGGACGTTCATCGCATGTTATAAAAGCACCCAGGGGATTCTTCTTTATGATAAACAGTTTTCCTTCCTTCCCTGCCTGTATAACG
>JALYRR010000313.1 GCA_030855265.1 Bacteroidota bacterium
GGAATGGATAATGTGGAAACCATCTACAAAGGAAACGTCCAGCTGATCAGGTAATAACAGAAAACATACGATTGAAAAGAAGTCCCGCGCTTAGCGGGACTTTTTTTTGTCAATAATGAAAATAAAGTTTCAGAAAGTTTTGAAAGTTTAAAAAGTGTTGTACATTTGTACCGTAAAACTCTGATATGAAACTCGCGGAAAGTAAAGAAAAATTCATCAATGCCTGGGGAACACTGGGAAGTAATTGGGGCATCAACCGCACGATGGCTCAGGTGCATGCATTGCTGATGGTGACACCTGATCCGATGAGTGCAGAAGATATTATGGAAGAGTTGAACATTTCACGAGGCAATGCAAATATGAATATCAGGATGCTGATCGACTGGGGACTTGTTTTCAAAGAAATGCGTTCCGGCGAAAGGAAGGAATATTTTTATGCTGAAAAGGACATCTGGAAGGTGTTTAAGCAAGTGGCAAAGGAGAGAAGAAGACGAGAGCTGGAGCCTATTTTTAAAGTGCTTGAGGAAGTGAAGCAGGTGGATGGAGATAAACGCGATCGTAAGGTAAAAGCCTTTGTGGATACCATTGAACAGATCGATCGTTTTGCACGGAAAGCGGATAAAACAATTGATACGATGATCAAGGCTGATGAAAACTGGCTGGTAGGATCATTTATGAAGCTCATGCGATAGAGCTTTTTTTTGAAGATTAGTTTCAATAAATATTGAAAGTTCTGAAAGAATGAATTATAATATCTTTACATACGGAATCTATCTTCTGATCACAATCATCCTTGTATTATATGTAGGGGCGGTACTGTTTAAAAACGGCCGCCCCTTTTTAATTAACACCTTCAGTGGCGATGTCACACTCGCTGATGCGCTTAACAAGGTGCTGCTTGCAGGATATTACCTCGTGAACACTGGTTATGTAATCCTTGCTCTTAAAGTATGGGAAACTGTTGAAAGCCCGTTGCAAATGTATAACGTGCTGAGCTATAAAACAGGTTGCATTACAATTGCGTTGGGTTGTATGCACCTGTTCAATGTGTTTTGCCTTCTGGCTATTGGAAAAAACCGAAAACAAAAAATCAATCATAATAACTAAAAACAAAAACCATGGACTACATCGTAACAGCTTACAGCATCTATCTGCCAATTGTAGTGGCGCTGACAATCTGGGTGGCACGCACCCTTCATAACAACGGTAAGGTGTTTCTCGTGGACATCTTTCACGGACAGGCAGAGCTTGCCACTTCCGTTAATAAACTATTACAGGTGGGGTTTTATCTGATCAGTCTGGGTTATGCAATCATCCGACTGGAGATCACACCACGCTGGGAATACAATGAGGTACTCGGCGCAAATGTAAAAAGAGAGATCATGAATGCGCAGGGAATGATTGAAATGCTGAGTGTAAAGCTCGGATCTTTCATCCTGATCCTCGGATTGTTGTTGTTCATTAATTTGTTTCTATTATTGATCCTGAGAAGTGGTTCTAAACCAAGACAAGTTACATTTGTTCCTCCCAGAGATCTTAGTAACAAAGGTGTATAATTCAAAAAGCAAAGACCATGAGAAAAGTTGATTTTATTGGACAAACCGTTTTGTTTGCCGCAGCGATTATTTCACTTTTAGTATTCGGTAATGAAGGCCCGCTGGTTGTGGCTCTTGTTCAGTTCTTCGTTGGAGGATGGCAGATCATAAGTGCAATCATTACATCCGCCACAATAAATGGAGATAAGATCCTTTCCCGGATCATGCTTTTCTATTGGGGGTTTGTGGTGTTGTATGCCATTGGCTTCCTGGGAATGCTCTTTACTGTGGAAAGACAAATTTTCATTTTTTGGTTCTTCAGTGCATGGTTCATTGCCATCTACTATTATGTTTTTACATGCAAATGGGCGTTTACCCCCATGGTAAAAAAATCATTTTTAGACATTGCCAACTAATATGAAAGCAAAAAAAATAATACTTGCCGGCGGAACAGGTTTCCTCGGTAAGGCTATCATCAACAGGTTCTCCACTGAGGGAACTGAAATAATTGTTCTATCACGGGGTGCTTCTCATAAGAAAGGCAACGTTTCTTACCTGCAATGGGATGGCGCTTCCATCGGCCCATGGTCAAAAGCTTTGGATGGAGCTGACGTGCTGATCAACCTTACCGGTAAAAGTGTGGACTGCCGTTATACTGAAGAAAATAAAAAATCAATCATTAGCTCAAGAGTTAATTCAACCCGTGTACTTGGCGAAGCGATCTCTTTATGTAACCTCCCTCCGAAAGTATGGCTAAATTCCGCCTCCGCAACCATCTACCGCGCAGCAGAGGATAAGCCCATGGATGAATTCAGCGGTGAAATCGGTGAAGGGTTCTCCGAAGATGTTTGCAAAATTTGGGAAAAAACATTTAACGAAGCTATTGTTCCGAAGACCCGAAAGATCACTTTGAGAATAACGATGATCCTCGGAAAAGGCGGAGGAGTGATCCCTGTCCTTCGCAAACTGGTGAATGCAGGGCTGGGCGGACAAATGGGAAATGGCAAACAATACATCAGCTGGTTGCATGAAGAGGATTTTTTATCTGCTCTGGAATGGCTGATCGATAACGAAAAAGCGGAAGGCGCTTATAACCTTGCGGCTCCGGAACCTGTTCCGAATGCTGATTTTATGCGCCGAATGAGAAGGATCCTGAATAGAAGTATCGGCCTCCCTGCAAGTAAATGGATGCTTGAGATAGGTGCTTTTTTTATGCGAACAGAAACAGAACTTATCCTGAAGAGTCGAAGAGTAGTACCAACCAGATTGTTAAAAGAAGGTTTTGTTTTTAAGTTTCCCGCCGCGGAAGAAGCGTTGAAGAGTTTGTTAAAATAATAGCATTAAAAGCGGTGTTCTCCTCTTCTAAATCTGCAATGAAACAGATTTTGCTTAATCTAAATTGACCATGCCTTCACT
>JALYRR010000314.1 GCA_030855265.1 Bacteroidota bacterium
AGATGGACCTTACTTACTTCCTTTTATAAACAAGGCGTAATGATCGCCGGACTGATCACGGAACGTGAAAACATCCTTTCAGAAATAGATAAAGCGAAGGCCGAATACCTGGTTAAGGTTTCGGCCTACAGCGATAAGATTTAAATACGTTTAAAGTAAAAAGGCGAAAAATTTATTTCCTTTCCAACTTTTTTCTGTTTCTTCTTCTTTTGATGAGTCTGATCAACAGATAAGCAGCTATTCCTAAGATCAGCCACAGCGGCCAGGCATAAACCAATCCGACAAGAAAGGTTAGGAAACCACTCCATCCATTTCCGAATGCAGTTCCCAGCCGCCCGAAAAACCCGGGATTATCCAAAGGTGTGTATTCGAAATTTTCCTGAAAATTTAAATAGATGGTACTGTAGTCCACCTGATCAGAAAGCAATTTTAATTCACCTTCTTTTGCTTCAATTTCTTCGCGGATCTCTCCTAACTTTTGTTCGATCTCCAGAATGTCAGTTACTTTAGAAGCTTTGGAAAGAATATCGAGGTAACGTTTTTCAATTTCTTTTTTTGACTTCAGCCTCGACTGAATATCTACAAACTGTGCGGTTACATCTTCAGCTGAAATATTCTTTGAATTTACATGGCTGGCGATAGCAAGAATTTTTTCGACCATCACATCAAAGTCTTTATTCACAATGCGAAGTACCATATCGTTGGAAATACTGTAGGTAGAGTTTGTTTCGTGCTCACTACCGATATAACCATTCATGCCTTTGACTATTTTTTCAATGTCTGTCCTGGCCTTTTTATATTCCTCCACAGTAATATTCAACTGGGCTGTCTTCCGGATCTTCGAAGGAATTTTATTTACCATAGCTGTTCCGGATCCCGGGATGCTTGTATCAGAAACATTATTTTCAGAGGTAGAAGTTAATCCGGCAGCTGCGAAGTCTGCCGAACTTTCGTCATGAGGTGGTGGCGGCGGGGACATTGCATCCATTTTACTTAACGACATACTTTCCTTGTACTCACCGCCGGAGTCCTGACAGCCTGTTAGAAGAATGAATGATGCAACGAAGAAGGAAATACCAGTACTTCGAAATGCGGAAACTGAATAAGAAAGTGCTTTCATGGTTTAGGGTCTAGGTGAAACGAATGTAGTTTTTAAACGGTTACAGCAAAAGGGATGACAAAGATTTAAGATTTCCATAAGCTATTTCTCTTTAAATTAGATGAAAAATAAATCTCTTTATGAGTATCTGGTTCAAGGAATATAAAATTGAAGATCTGCAATGGATGCTGAAGGGAAATATGTGCGAAGCGATAGGCATTGAAATCACAGAATTGACGGATGATTCCATCAAAGGAAGAATGCCCGTGGACCACAGGACGGTTCAGCCCATGAACATTTTACACGGCGGTGCTTCGGTGGCACTTGCAGAGTCGCTTGGGAGTATTGCTTCCAATCTTATAATCGACAATAGTCAATATGCCTGTGTAGGACTTGATATCAATGCCAATCATCTACGTCCGGCCAGCAGCGGATACGTTTATGCTGAGGCAAAAGCCATTCATATTGGCAAAAAAACACATGTCTGGAGCATTGAAATTAAAAACGAAGCGGGCAAAATGGTATGTATCAGCAGACTGACGATGGCAGTTATACAAATAGTTTGAAAGTTTAAAGTTCAAAGTTTGAGTTCTAATAGTAAACACATTATTACTTTATCACCCCATCACCTAACACTTTATTACATATTAACATATTACTAATTACCTAAATTATGTGGAAAGAAGAAAACAACATCCTGAGCCGGACATTTGAGTTCGAAAATTTCATTGATGCATTTGGCTTTATGAGCAAAGTAGCGATCGTAGCGGAGAAAATGAATCATCATCCCGACTGGAGGAATGTTTACAATAAAGTGGAGATTCAACTTACTACGCATGATGAAGGATATACTGTGACCGATAATGACCGGAAACTTGCTGCGGCAATTGATAAATTATTTTCCAGAAATTCCATTTTCAAGGGAAATTAAGCATGCGCAGAAATTCCATCCTGCTGATTTTAAGCTTTGTTTTTTTTAACAGCTTTGCGCAGAAATCAAATCTGAATAAGGAGATTGAGAATCTGAAAAAAGATCCCGATCTGAAGCATGCCAGCTGGAGTGTTTGTGTCATGAACTCATCAAAGGATTCTGTGATTGCAGAGTACAACAGCCATCTCAGCCTCGTGCCTGCGAGTACACTCAAGATCGTTACAACCGCTTCCGCTTTGTCTATTTTAGGAAGCAACTTTACCTTCGAGACATTGCTTCAGCATGATGGTATATTCGATAGCATCAGTGGTGTATTGAAAGGCAACCTGTATATCAAAGGTGGTGGAGATCCTTCACTTGGTTCTGAATATTTTAAGAATAAAAAAGACAGTTTGAGCACCGTTGAAAAATGGGCCATTATCCTGAAGAAAAAAGGAATCAGAAAAATTGAAGGCGCTGTGATCGCCGATGCATCCATCTTCGAAGACAACATGGTTCCTTCGCAATGGATCTGGGGCGATATCGGAAATTATTTCGGAGCCGGAGCATGTGGCTTAAGTTATTCGGATAACAAATACATTGTGAATTTCCGCTCCGGAGCGGCAGGCAGCAAAACAAGTGTCAATAGCATTCAGCCTGCGGTAGAGGGATTGGAATTCATCAACAATGTTACGGCCGGAGGGTCTGAAGACAATGCTTTTATTTTTGGGTCACAATATTCCTATTACAGAATGGCGCAGGGAACCATCCCGCCCAACAAGAGCAATTACGAAGTGGAAGGAGCAATGCCCGATCCCGCGCTGTTTTGTGCAAGAGCACTTGAATATGCTTTAAAGAACATGGATGTGGAGATCATGGAAAAGGCCGGTACTATTAAGATCCTAAAAGAGAAAAA
>JALYRR010000315.1 GCA_030855265.1 Bacteroidota bacterium
TCACAAAGCAAACAAGCTCATCGAATTACTTCCGGTTTAAATTCCTTCGATAAACTTTTTATTGTAAATTAGCTTATGTAGTTAGGCGGATGGATACCTTTCAATAGGATCCAGTGATACAAATTTCCTTCTTTGATACTCTTCGAGTTCTTCATGAGAATGAAAAATTCTGGATTCATTTTTTTTCACAGAGTATGATACCGCCTTGTTTTCCTGAGGCTTCTCTTCTGAATTGTTTTTATTTTTTGTGGATGACATTAAATCAAAGATACAAAATTGGTTGGTAGGATTTCCTCCCCATCATCTCAAAAAAAAAGCGATCCAACCGGATCGCTTTTCAAATTTTAATTCCTGATGATCTTCTTATGAACCGTTTGGTTATCTGTTTGGATCTGCAGAATGTAAACTCCCGCAGGATTGTTTTTCAGATCAAGGGACTTATTATAGCTCCCTGTAAATTGATTGTTTTCTTCCTCGTAAACAATCTGCCCTGCCATGTTAACGATTTTCATCTTTAAGCTCCGGCTCGCTTTGTCTTCAAAGGAAACAGTGACGATTGAGTTTGCAGGATTTGGATAAATGTTGAGTTGGAAACCTGAATTCTCATCTACTGAAACCGGAAACTCAATTGTATTCAACGCCGTATTAGTAACGATTGGAGAATTAAAATCAAAATAGATATAGGCAGTATTGGTGATCTGATCTCCCGGTAGTAATCCCGCTAACGGTGCAATGCTGTATTTTACAAATCCATGACTCTCCGGTTCGTTGCTTGTACTATCAGCAAGCATAATATTAGCGAAGTTGAATTTGAGAACGTTGCCGGCCAGTAATGTTGTAGTCATCGGATGACTGCTACCAATGATCCGTAGTGAAGTGATATCCACCTGCGTATCGAGTGTATCCATTAAGTAAACATTGATGGCAGGTGCAGTTCCGGTGTTCTGGAAATTGACAGTATAACTCAGCTCCGGTGTGTTTACAGGAATAAAGCCCTGGCTGCCGATACCTGCCGGGATCACGTCCTTGTGATTCGGGTCATAGGAATTACCTACAACAAAATCCCGTGAGCAAACATTGTTCAATGGATTGGAATCACCTGTCTGAGGTGTAAGGATCATTGTTACATGAACAGTATCTCCAATGGTTGCAGAAATATCCGTGATGTACTCAAAAGGAAAATTTGAATAGCTGAAGTATGGCGAGTTCGTCATATCAGCAACATTCCATTTCAATGTATCTCCTGTTGCTGCAGGAATCACCATGTCAGGTGGAGTGAATCCCACCGTTGGTCCTACATAAGAAATCAGAGGGTCGATAACGATGATAACCTGACCGGGAATTGGATTACAATTAGGTCCAATCGAATTGTGAGCAGGATGCAAGGTATTTGTCTGACCCGGGAAAAAAGCGAGTCCGGAAACACTGAAACCTACAGCATGTAAATCAAATGCATTACAGTCGATTGCGAAATTTTCAGTTGCGATCGCTGAGGAAGATACTGTTACAGCATGCATCATACTCGATGGACAAACTATCGGATGAGTTGGAGAAGGGTTTACTTCCAGATCATAACTTCCAACAGGTACATCGAAATAATAATATCCAAATGGATCTGTCCAGGCCCACGCCACAAACACACCACCCTGTGTCAGCTTCATTGGAACATTTTCAAGTAAATTATCTGCTGTGTCGAGAAGACAATCACTATTGACATCAGCAAAGACAGAGCCCGTAAGAGTTCCACAGGTATCTATATCTACATAAACACTATCTGTATAATTACAAGTGGTATCTTTAATATAGTTGAGATAATAGTAACCTGAATTGGTGCCATCTACCGTAGAAATTGTGGGATTTTGAAGCGTAGAACTAAAGCCTGATGGGCCGGTCCAGTTGTAATTTCCTAATCCAAAATGGTAGGTTGATAAAAGCTGTAAAGTACCATTAACACATAAAGGTGCATTGTAAAATGCATTTGTAACGCACACATCTGAACATGTTACAGTGGCTGTACTTGCTGCATCAAAAGAAAAAGTGACTGTAGCAGGAATATTCGAAAAGTTTGTGATCATCAAAATATAATAATCTCCGCTTATAGCACCAGGAACATTAACAGTTTCCATAAAGGATGTAGAATAAGAACAATCAACAGCTGAGCCTGTTAGTCCGGAGCTGCAACCTGAAGAAGGAGTGGTAAAGGGACCCCAGCAAATAAAATCTACATCGAGTCCGGTTCCAGCCCCATCCAGTTGTGATATGTTTATAATTAAGTTCCCGGGATTATCGATCTTGAAATAGAACCATGCAGGATTTGGCTGTGTACCAAGACAACCGAAATTCGGTCCAAAATCCGCGTTTCCGGCTCCGGATGTTGATGGATAACTATTTGCCGTTCCGCCACAAATTGGAGTAGCGGTAATACAGTCAGGTGAGGATACCTGTGAGAATGCACCGGCTGTAACATAAATCAATAGAAAGGAGAGGAGAATTCTTTTCATGGTGGTTAGTTTGGTTATAAGGTAGATGCTAATTTAGTCTAAAAGGTTGTAAATTCGATAAATATGCTTGGGAAATATGATTTGAGGCTGAGCGCCTTTTTGGTGGCGGAATAGGCAGGAATAACTTGAATTTTGAAGAAATTAAAATGAATGGAACTCTTCGGAATCGAAGATTAATGGGATTTTTCAGTAATGAAATCCGACAATTCCTTATATAATTCTATCACAGGCAATCCCATTACATTAAAATAGGATCCATTTATCTTTTCAACTTCAACAGATACTGATCCTTCTTTCATTTCCGACCGGCTTTCGCTGATCAGGTTTAGTTTGCCTAATTTGCCAAGGAAATCAATCTCTTCTTTTGAACAAGGGTTCATTCCTGCCGGCAGACATTCCTGTGCACCATAAGAAC
>JALYRR010000152.1 GCA_030855265.1 Bacteroidota bacterium
CTTCAGGTCCATGTCCATATCATCTTTCGGCATGGCAAAATATCCATCCAATCCGAGAGTGAGCTCATTGAATGAAAACTCATTGTTTTTAAAGGTGAATTTAAAGTTGGGCATATCAGCATCGACATCAGCTTTGATGCGGGTCTTTACTTTATTCATATAAGTAACACCACCATACTCCATTTGCATCCGTTCAATCTCTGTAAGCGTTTCGAGAAGGAAATTGTCCTGAGTAAAATCGCCGCTCAGTTCATGATTCATGTTGTACAACTCAGTTTTAAAACCAAGTGTTGCATCATCATAAACAATGTATCCGTTTTTGATCTCAAACTTTTCAAGGGTCATTTTAAATTTACCAGAAGCTGCAGTATCATTAACAGCTGTTGAATCCGTGGAAGGTTTTGTGATGTCCCAGTTAGCCTTTCCGCTCTTAAGGACCAATGCATGGATGCGAGGCTGATCCAATGAGATCGTATTGATCTCATAATTATCACCTTTAATAACGCTCATCAGATTGAGTCCGACAGTCAGATTTTTTACATACAACAACGTATCCCCTTCGAAATCGCCAATATTTGCAACACTTACGCTATCCACTGATAAAGTAAAATCAGGAAAAGACCTGAACAGAGAAAGATCAAAGTCACCGAAATTAACTTTCGCATTCAACTCTTTATTCGCTGAATCTTTAACAAACTGAACAATCTTATTTTTGAAAATAAATGGCGCTGCAATCAACAAAATAATGAGGATAAGCAAACTGATACCCGTCCATTTAAAAATTCTTCGGACCAGGCTTTTTTTCTTTTTAGGTTCTGTTGTCATAGTTGATTGATTGTTGGGTACGGATATCGAATTATTTCGAATATACGAATCTGGGTTTAATGTATGTTTTAAGACTAATACTAATGACCAAATACTACTGACTAATGACTAAATACTACTAACTATACCCTGGCAATCCGATTCCTTAAAACATGATCAGCCAGAACCAATGCCGCCATGGCCTCCACAATTGGAACAGCGCGTGGCAGGACGCAAGGATCATGCCTTCCTTTCCCTTGCATCTCTACTTCTTTTCCTTCTGAATTTACTGTTTGTTGTTTTTGAAGAATCGTTGCTACAGGCTTAAAAGCAACTCTGAAATAAATATCTTCACCATTGCTGATACCTCCTAGAATACCTCCACTATGATTGGATTTAAATTTAAGATCTCTGCCCTTTTCATTTCCAATTGATTCAGGAAGATCATTATGTGTTGAGCCATTCATGGTTGCTCCTTCGAATCCGCTGCCATATTCAAATCCTTTAACAGCATTAATGCTAAGCATCGCTTTCCCAAGATCAGCATGGAGTTTATCAAATACAGGCTCCCCAAGTCCCACAGGTGTTCCTTTGATCACACAAGAAATAACACCTCCGATAGTATCACCTGCTTTTCTGACCTGTTCAATTTTCTGTATCATTGTTTCAGCGATCAGCTGATCAGGGCAACGCACAATATTAGATTCTGCTGTTGCAAGATCGAGAGAATGATAATCTTTTAAAAGCCGGATATCCCCGACCTGTGAAGTATAGGCCTGAATTGTGATTCCGGATTGAGAAAGAAGTTGTTTCGCTATCGCACCTGCCACCACTCTGCAAACAGTTTCCCGTGCTGAAGATCTGCCACCACCGCGATGATCGCGCATTCCGTATTTTTTGTCGTAAGTATAATCTGCATGAGATGGACGGTAAACGTCTTTGTTATGATCATAATCCTTCGACTTCTGATCTTCATTCCGCACCATAAATCCAATAGGCGTACCCATCGTTATCCCTTCAAAAATTCCGGAGAGAAATTCCACCTTGTCAGCTTCCTTGCGTTGTGTAACAATGTGGCTCTGGCCCGGACGCCTTCTATCGAGTTCCATCTGAATAAGATCCATGTTTATCAGAAGGCCGGCAGGACAACCATCAATCACACCACCCATCGCTTCGCCATGCGATTCTCCGAAAGTGGTGAGTGTAAATAATTTACCAAAGGAATTACCTGCCATAAAAGCGATTTCTTAACAGGCAAATTTAGTGAAATTAAACACAGCAAAAAATAGTATTTAAAGCGTCAGGAAAAGCGGATTTTTATTTTTTGCTGTGTTGCTGATCAAAACTTATAAACCAGAGAAATATCATTCATGAGACCTGTATTCTGATTAAAATCGATTGTTGTAACCCGGGTTGTGGTATTCCCTGATGCTGATGTTTCAGAAACCTCCGAACTCCCATAAACGATGTCTGTTCCTAACTGCATGGAGATCGAGAACCGCCTGGATAAAGGGTATTTTACTCCAAAGAAAGGAATAATTCCAACTGAAAAAGTTTTTGATTTTTGTGTGATGTTGGCTTCCGACTCATACTCCTCCAACAAAATGTGAGGACCAAGAACAGTGATAATATAATTTTGTGTTATTGATCTGCTTTCTGAATAACCGATTGACAAGTCTGCTCCATAAAACCATTTTAGTTTCTTTTGGCCAAATAACCTCTCATAACCGATATTTATATGCGGACTCCAATAGGAATTATTTACCACTCTCTGCTTCCTCCGCATTGTGTCATTTTCGCTTATATAAGTGACACGATTTCCATACACATCTTTATTGATATTATCAGCAACAAATGAAAATCGTAAGGCCGATCGCCCGTTCTTGAAATTCCGTTTGTACGCCAGGGAATGTCTGGTAGCTTCTGAGTTTCCGGCATTTAATAATACTTTAAAAACAGGTAATGTATTTATGCTTATTTCATTCCTTTTCAGGACAGGCAGGTTTGAAGGGCTGGGAATTGTGTCTTGGGCGCATACTGATATAGCTGATAGCAATACAAGCAATAGAATTGATTTTTTTCTCATAGCGTTTACATTTAAGGGTTAAATTATGATTGGTAAAATGTAATTTTATGCCATAGAAGATGAAGAAATCAGGGTTTATTTTTTAAAAGACGTGATAAAAATAAAAGGTTGCCAAATGAATCGAAAATAGTAAGCTTTTAGTATCTTTCAGCCTTAATTCGTATATGAAGCTCCTCATCAAAAACATCAAACAATTAGTCGGTACTGATGACCAGTCGCGCTTACGGATTTCCGGAAAGGAAATGAAAGAACTCGGCTGTATCAACAACGCCTGGCTTGCCATTGAGGATGACCTGATCGTTGGTTATGGAAAAATGGATGAATGGGAAGGAATTACCGACTGGACAAATCTCACGATTCTTGATGCATCCGAAAAGGTTGTGATGCCTTCCTGGTGCGACAGTCATACGCATATTGTGTATGCTGGCAGCAGGGAAACTGAGTTTGTGGACAGGATCAATGGAATGACCTATGAACAGATCTTTGAACGTGGGGGAGGAATTTTGAATTCAGCCAAAAAACTCGCGGACTCTTCGGAAGAAGAACTATTCCAAAGCGCCTGGAAACGGCTGCAGGAGATCATGTGGCAGGGAACAGGAGCTGTAGAAATAAAAAGCGGATACGGATTAAGCCTTGAATCGGAATTAAAAATGCTGAGAGTGATCAAAAGGCTGAAAGAAAATTCACCTCTTGCGATAAAGTCTACATTCCTTGGTGCGCATGCTGTTCCGACAGAATACCAAAATGACAAACGAAAATACATCGATCTTCTGATCGGAGAAATGCTGCCAAAAATTGCAGAAGAAAAACTTGCAGATTATTGCGATGTGTTTTGTGAAAAGAATTATTTTTCAAAAGAGGAAACCATTGAAATTCTTACTGCGGCTAAAAAATTCGGAATGATCCCGAAAGTGCATGCCGAACAATTGAGCAATACAGGCGGAGTTTTGGCGGGTATTGAAGTCGGAGCCATCAGTGTGGATCACCTCGAATTTGTTGCTGAAAAAGAGATCATGGCGCTGAAAGATTCTCTGACGATGCCGACCATTTTACCCGGAGCTGCTTTTTTCCTTGGATTGCCTTTACCTCCGGCGCGGATAATGATCGATGCAGGATTGCCCATTGCAGTTGCTTCTGATTTTAATCCCGGAAGTTCTCCCAGCGGAAATATGAATTTTATGGTCTCGCTTTGTTGCATTCAATATAAATTAACTCCGGAAGAAGCGATCAATGCAGCAACAATCAATTCAGCTTATGCTATGGGCTTAAGCGGAACACATGGCAGTATTTCAATCGGTAAAAAAGCGAATGTATTTATCACCAAAGAAATCCCTGGATATTCATTCATCCCTTATTCTTTTGGAAGTAACCTGGTGGAGACAGTTATTTTAAATGGGAAAGTGATTGAAAAAATTGACCATTAACCTGCCTGCCGGCAGGCAGGGCCACTTAAAACACTTAGAAAAAATAAAGTAAATAAAATAAGACCACTTTTTTTAATATTTGAAATAAAATCACTCTTACCAATCTGATTTAGAAAAAAAAACTAAGTGAACTTAGTGCCTTAGTGGTAAAAAAAATGTAAAAACATGAACAAACTTATCGAATGTGTTCCGAATTTCTCAGAAGGAAACGACATGAACATCATCAAACAGATCACCAATGAAATTGAATCTGTTGAAGGCGTGAAACTATTGAATGTTGATCCGGGCAAGGCCACTAACAGAACGGTTGTCACTTTTGTTGGAGAACCCAATGCAGTAATTCAGGCAGCTTTCCTCGCAATAAAAAAAGCTTCCGAACTCATCGATATGAGTAAACACAAAGGTGAACATCCGCGCATGGGTGCCACAGATGTTTGCCCGCTGATTCCCATTGCCGGCATTTCCATGGAAGAAACAGCTGAGTTTGCAAAATCATTGGGAGAACGTGTCGGAAAGGAATTGAACATCCCGGTTTATCTGTATGAAGCGGCACAAACGAATAAACAACGGAATAATTTATCGGTGATCCGTGCCGGAGAATATGAAGGATTTTTTAAAAAGATCAAGCTACCGGAATGGAAGCCTGATTTCGGTCCGGCCGAGCATTCTGTTAAATCCGGCTCAACTGTTATCGGAGCCAGAGATTTTTTAGTTGCATATAATATCAATCTGAATACAACTTCTACGCGACGAGCCAACTCCATTGCATTTGATGTGAGAGAAGCCGGCCGTGTGAAACGTGAAGGAAATCCGGTAACCGGGAAGATTGTAACAGACGATAAAGGAAACCCGGTGAACATTCCTGGCTCGTTGAAATCTGTAAAAGCAATCGGATGGTTTATCGAAGAATACGGGATCGCTCAGATCTCTATGAATCTTACAAATATCAATATTACACCCGTTCACATTGCCTTTGATGAAGTATGCAAAAAAGCCAATGAACGCGGAATCCGTGTTACAGGTTCTGAATTGGTGGGTCTTATTCCTTTGAAAGCTTTGCTTGATGCAGGAAAATATTTTCTGATAAAACAAAATCGTTCAACAGGAGTTTCGGAAAAAGAACTCATAAAAATCGCCGTAAAATCACTCGGACTTGATGAACTTTCTCCTTTTAAACCGGAAGAACGAATTATCGAATATCTGCTGAAAGATAGCTCTGCAGGAAGACTCATCAACATGAGCCTTTCAGCCTTTGCAGATGAAACAGCAAGTGAAAGTCCTGCACCCGGAGGCGGATCTATCTCTGCCTATATGGGGGCGCTCGGGATCTCATTGGGAACCATGGTTGCAAATCTTTCTTCACATAAAGCAGGATGGGATGAACGCTGGAAAGAGTTCTCCGACTGGGCGAATAAAGGAGAACAATTTAAAAATCAACTGATCAATCTGGTGGATGAGGATACCAATGCATTCAATAAGATAATGATTGCTTTTGGATTACCGAAAGGAACAGAAGAGGAGAAAAAGACACGAACACAGGCCATTCAGGACGCAACACGGTTTGCTACAGAGGTGCCGTTTAAAGTCATGCAGCTCTGCTATGATTCTATGGAGGTGATTAAAGCAATGGCAGAAACCGGCAACCCGAATTCTGTAACAGATGCAGGCGTTGGCGCATTATGTGCACGCTCGGCAGTAATGGGCGCATTTCTTAATGTAAAGATAAATGCTGCAGGTTTGACAGATAAAGTCTTTGCGGAGAAACTAATTTCAGAAGGGAACGTACTAGAAGAAAAAGCAAAAAGCCTGGAAACAGAAATCCTGCGGATTGTAAACTCAAAAATTTAATCATGGGATTTGCTGAACGATTTAAAATTAATTTACAAAAGCATCCGATGTTCCGGAGGTTTTTTTATTCGTTCTATTTCCGGTTATTTCTTCTTGATTTCAAAAAGAATCAGTTTCTTTTATTGTTCTGGGTTTTCTTTTTTGCCGTGATCACCAACCATGTAGCAAGAAGATATGGCGTGTCCTATCTTTTCCTGGGTCCTGAATATTTCGATAAGATCAGTTTTCTTTCCTACTTCCTTACCGGCTTCGCCTGCGGTGGTTTTATCATGGCTTACAACATCGCCAGTTATATAAAAAACGGATTTCGGTTCCCCTTCATTGCCACACTCAAGAATCCTTTTCTAAAATATTGTCTGAACAATTCAATTATCCCTATTGGTTTTTGCCTGCTTTATATTTATCAGATATACTCCTTCCTGATGGCAGAAGGCAATATGTCTTTATGGGAAATCATTTTCATGATCATTTCATTTATTTCCGGCAATCTGGTTTTTGTATTCATCGCAACTCTTTATTCATGGCGGGCCAACAAAGACATAAATAAACTCTACGGAGTTAATTTTTCGGAGGCGCCTTCTCTGACTCCTGTCAATACGAAAAACTTTACAGGCCAGAGAAATCTGAACCTTATCAAAGAAAGCCGCGACTGGTACGTTGAAACCTACCTGATACGCCCGTTTAGGATCCGACTTGTTCGATCTGTCCGCCATTACAAAAAAGAAATGCTTAAGGCCGTTTTAAAACAAAACTACAAAGCCGCATTTATTTTTCAGATTGCTTCAATAGTTACTCTTCTGGGACTGGGATTGTTCTCAAAGATCTCTGCATTTGAAATTCCTGCTGCAGCAAGTATCTTTCTACTTTTTACGATGTTCATTATGATCTTCAGTTCCTTCTACACCTGGTTCAGGGGTTGGTCGACTGTCATCTTCATTCTGTTTTTGGTAACTTTTAATTACCTCCATACACTTGGTCTGATGTCAAGCGACAGCAAAGCCTATGGTTTAAATTACGACACTTTAAAAACACCTTATTCATACGACCACTTTAAGAAAATCGACAAGCAATACGACAATCTGAATTTGGATGTGGATGCGACAATTGCAATTCTTAATAAATGGAAACTTAAAAATACCATTCCCGGTGATTCCCTTCACAAACCCAAACTGATCTTCATTAATACCAGTGGCGGAGGATTGCGTTCATCCCTCTGGACATTCTATACATTACAGCGACTCGACAGTCTTACAAACGGAGAATTTCTTGGCCATACACAGATGATAACGGGTTCTTCCGGTGGGATGGTTGGAGCAGCCTACATGAGGGAATTGTATCTGATGAAACAGAGAGATCCTTCTGTTAACTTTTATGGTGAGGTTTATCTGAACAACATGTCGAAGGACGCACTCAACCCGATAGCTTTTACAGTGGCCACAAGTGAATGGTTTATTCCTCTTAAAAAATTCAATGTGGATGAAAATGTTTACACCATGGACAGAGGTTATTCCTTTGAGCAGAAAATAAATGAAAACACCGGTAACGTATTAAACAAAAGACTGGGTGAATACAAGCAACACGAAGAGGAATCAAGAATCCCGATGATGGTATTTTCTCCCTCCATCGTAAATGACGGCAGAAAGCTTCTCATTTCACCGATAGGTATTTCCTATCTAACACAGAATGCCAAAACCGAAAAGACACATTATAACAAGCTTTTTGATGCCGTTGAATATTCGCGATTTTTTGAATTACAGGGCGCTGATAAGACACTGTTTACAAGTGTTCTCCGGATGAGCGCCACTTTCCCGTACATTTCTCCGATTGTTTCTCTACCAAGTGAACCAAGGATAGAGATCATGGATGCCGGCTTACGAGATAATTACGGATTGGAGACCACTCTCCGATTTATAAAAACATTCAACGACTGGATTGCCGAGAATACGAGTGGAGTTGTGATCGTTCAGATTCGTGATAAACACAAGAACATCCCGATCGATGACAATCCTTCGCAAACACTTTCAGAAGCAATGACCCGGCCAATGGGCAGTTTTTACGGAAGCTTATTTTCCGTTCAGGATTACAATCAGAATCAGCAGATACAGATGGCTGATCTTTGGTGCAAATCATCGATTGATATCGTTGACCTTCAACTAAGAAACCAGGAAAAAGACAGAATCTCTCTGAGCTGGCACCTTACAAATAAAGAGAAAAGGAAAGTACTGGAGTCAATCAACCTACCGGAAAATCAAGAGGCTATTAACAGATTAAGGGATTTACTAAAATAAAGGATCAGTTTACTGCAAATGAAAACGCCCTTCAGCTAAGCTCAAGGGCGTTTTCAATACAGGTTGCCTTTCTTAATTCAATACCATTTCAAAATGCTCACCGCTTTTTGTACGGCGGATACTCAATGCTTTTGAATAATTCAGAATGTTATTGATAACATTGATTCCTGGTTCGAAAGGGAATTCTTGTGCGTTATCAGATTGTTCATTCATGTTGGTATTAACTGGCTCACTAATTTTTTTTGTAGAGATTTTACTCATGTAGTTTGTTTTAGTTACAGGAAGATAACGGACCAATATTTTGATTATTGTATATCATTCAAAAAAAATCCCGGCTTACAGGGCCGGGATTAAAATAATTAATAACAAAAATTTAAAACTCACAATTATCTCTTTCTCTTCTATCATCTTTCTCAGGTTGATCAGCGCATAACGCATACGGCCTAGAGCGGTATTAATGCTTACATTAGTTTGTTCGGAGATTTCCTTAAAACTCATATCGTAATAATGACGCATCATTAAAACCTCGCGCTGTTCCATTGGTAAAGCCTCGATCAAACGGCGAACATCCTTTCTTACCTGCCCCTGAATGATGTCCTGTTCCACATTCTTGTCTTTAAGACTTAAAACACTGAATATATCGAACTCCTCGCCTTCATCATTAACACCACCGCTGATTGTAGGCATACGTTTATCCCTACGGAAAGTGTCGATAAT
>JALYRR010000153.1 GCA_030855265.1 Bacteroidota bacterium
CTTTAAAGGGACCTGTGGCTGGAACATCATCTTCCAACCAGAGTAAATTTTTCCACAACTCTTTTAATCGGACTTCCGACTGTTGCTTTGTATGTATATTTGCCTGATGAGCCGCAGCACTTTTTTTGTTGATGTTATTTTACCTCTTTCTGTTCCCAACCTATATACTTATCGGGTACCGTTTGATGGAAATGATGCCATTGCTGTTGGTAAACGCGTTATCGTTCAGTTTGGGAAAGGAAAACTTTATTCCGCCCTCGTTCGCAGGATCCACGAAATACCCCCTAAACAATACACAGCAAAATATATTGATTCTGTATTGGATGATCAGCCGATCGTAAATGAACAACAGTTCCTTCATTGGGAATGGATGAGCTCATATTACATGTGTACGATCGGGGAGGTGATGATGGCTGCACTCCCGGGTGGATTAAGACTTGCGAGTGAAACAAAGATCCTGTTGAATCCTGCGTATGCCGATAATGAAAAACAGCATAAACTCAATGATAAAGAATATGCTCTGATCGAAGCGCTGGAGGTAAGAAATGTGCTTAGTCTGAATGAGGTTTCCCAGATCATAGAACAGAAAACAGTTTATCCGCTCATAAAAGGGCTCATTGAAAAGGGCATTTTAATTCTCCAGGAAGAACTCAAGGAAAAATTCAAACCCCGCATAGAATGTTATGTCCGGCTGAGCGCTACCGCAGATGATGAAGAAAATCTGAAGGAGATTTTTCCGGTCCTTGAAAAAAAAGCGCCGAAACAACTTGATGTCCTCATGGCTTACATTACGCTGTCGAAGCGGTATTCCGGTGAAATAAAAGAAGTGAGGAAAGCGGATATCATGAAAATGGTGGATGGTGCAGAAGCAGCATTGCGTTCTTTGCAGAAAAAAAATATTGTTGAGTTACTCGATAGAGAAGTGGGAAGGTTGCACTTTTATGACAATGAAAATAAAATTTCAGCGCTGAATGAGATTCAGCAGAATGTTCTTGATTCCATCAGAGTGCAATTCGGTTGGAAGGATGGGGAAGCAGTAAAAGAAAATCAGCCAGTTGAAAATTCTTTTCTGAATGCACCTGCCTCTCTCAGTCCAAAAGATGTTGTTCTCCTTCATGGAGTCACTTCTTCCGGCAAAACAGAAATTTATGTGAAGCTCATCGAAGAAGCCATTTCCAAAGAACAACAGGTTTTATATCTTCTTCCTGAGATCGCATTGACGACACAGATCATCAACCGCCTGCGAAAATACTTTGGAGAAAAAGTAGGTGTATATCATAGTAAGTTCAATGAGAATGAACGGGTGGAAGTTTGGAACAGTGTTTTGAAAGTTCAAAGTTCAAAGTTGAAAGTTAAAAACTCAGAAACGACTAATCCATCTCTGGACGACCTGTCATCAATTGATCAGTCATCAAAGAACAGTTCAAATTTCAAATTAATAATTGGTGCACGCTCATCCCTGTTTCTTCCGTTCAGCAATTTAGGATTGGTGATTGTTGATGAAGAGCACGATACTTCCTACAAACAATATGATCCGGCTCCGCGCTACAATGCGAGGGATGCTGCGATCTTTCTCGCTCATATTCATAAAACCAAAGTGCTGCTGGGTTCCGCAACTCCCAGCCTCGAAAGCTATTACAATGCGCAGGATGGTAAATACGGTTTCGCTGAAATGACAAAACGTTTCGGTGGAGTACAGATGCCTGAGATCCTCATTGCTGATGTGAAAGAAGCATCGCGAAAAAAAATGATGAAGTCGCATTTTACCCCGTTATTGCTCGATACGGTGACACTGGCATTGGAGAAAAAAGAACAGGTGATCCTGTTTCAGAACAGAAGAGGTTTTGCTCCACAACTGGAATGCAATATGTGTGCATGGGTTCCTCAATGTGTCAATTGTGATGTGAGTCTTACTTTTCATAAATTAAGCAATCAACTTCGTTGTCACTATTGCGGTTACTCTATCAAACCTCCTTCTAAATGTGCAGCGTGTGGTGATACTGAGCTAAAGATGAAAGGATTTGGAACTGAAAAGATCGAAGAAGAATTGTCCATATTTTATCCGAATGCAAAGATCGCACGGATGGATCTTGATACCACAAGAAGCAAGTTTGCGCATCAGCACATCATTCATGATTTTGAAGAACGTAACATTGATATCCTGGTAGGAACACAAATGGTAACGAAAGGACTGGACTTCGATAATGTAAGTATGGTGGGAATATTAAATGCCGACAGCATGTTGAATTTTCCGGATTTCAGATCATTTGAAAGGAGTTATCAGTTGATGGCACAAGTTTCCGGCAGGGCAGGGCGCAAGAATAAAAGAGGGAAAGTGATCATACAAACGCAGAATCCTGATCACAGCATTGTGCAGGAAGTGATCGCAAATGATTACTTGAGTATGTATACGAATCAGCTGCTCGACAGAAAGAATTTCAATTATCCGCCATTTTACAGACTGATAAGTTTAACTGTGATTCACAGAGATGTTGACCTGGTGAATGCTTCTTCAAAATTTTTGGCTGATGAACTGAAACGACATTTTGCGAAACGGGTATTGGGTCCTGAGTTTCCGCTGGTTTCAAGGATCAGGAATTTATATCATAAAAACATCTTGTTGAAGATTGAGCGCGATGCTTCAGTTGCGCAGGTGAAAAAAATTGTTTCTGAAATACTTGTTGCCTTTAAAACCAACACCGATCACAAGGCCGTTCGTGTTCAGATCGATGTAGATCCGATGTAAAAGAACAGCAACAGTTCCCACCTGTTGCTGTTTGCTCTCCCTGCTACCACCACCCATTAATTGATCCTAATATTCAAAGGACTTAGTTGAACTTCTTTCTTATCAGGCCCAATCCCTTTGATATACTCGAAACTGATTTTGTCATTTTTCTTTAACTGTTTAAATATTTTTTTCATATCCTCTGTAAACATATTATTGTTAGAATGAAGGCTGCCGGCTGCACCATTGATCGTGTATTCAAGGTTGAATTGACTCACCTTTCCAATAATACTGAATGCAAAACCATTGTATTCCGCAACTATCCCCATTTGATTATTTAACTCACTTTTATTCATCACTCCGGAACTTGTAATGCGGCCAACTTTTGCCGTCGGATTCGGAATACTCTTCACACGAAATGACATGGTTCCCATACTTCTCTTTTCGCCGTTTTCCATTTCTGCCATTACACTTACATCCGCTTTCGTTCCTGAATTTACAACTACATTGAACTTCCCGTTTCCTGTTGGGGTGATCCTTCCGTTATTAATGGAAACACTCAGCTTTTCATTCGGCACGCCCGGTACAGAAACAGATACCGGATTGTCAAGGCCGATGTAAACTACATTCATATTATCCGCAGACACTGTGAGTGAAGGCCTCGCTACAATGTATTCTGATTTAAAAGGAAACAAAACTTCTTTGCCTTGCGGTGTTACCATTTTGATGGTGCCTGAATAATTCATGATTCCTTCTTTTGAAGCGGAGGCACTGTATTTCCCCAGTCCATTTTCAACTCTGACAGAGTTTGGAGTTCCTTCAAATGCTTTCGTAGCTTCATTGTAGTTTCCGATCATGATCTCGGGATTCCGTGTTTTGTTGAACGCTGCGAGGAAAACATCCGCTTTGTATTCTTCGCCAAGTAAAACATAATTGCTTTGAGGGATCACTTTTGCAGCCACGGTATCAAATTTTAAATTTCCGATGTCTACTTGTTGCAGCAGGTAATCAACGATCGTGGCTTCCGCATTTTTAACATCGTTCTTTAATTTCGATAGTATGGTGATACTTGCCACCAGAGGGCGGTGATAAAAATTGTAGAGTTCCCAGTTCTCATTTTCCTCGCTGTATGTTGGGTCTTCTGTATCAATATCAACCAGAACTTTTTTCCGGTCAGAAGGTTGGATGGCATTTGTTAGTTTGCTTTTGTAATCATTCAGTTTGTTCTTCAGGACTCTGGAAGCCCCTGCTGAACCATCTTCTGAGTCGCCGATCAGAATATTGGTGGGTGTATCATAATTATCTTTGCTTTCAATGTTTGCCATCTGTAATGTGTCAGCGACCGATTGTTCGATTCCTTCTGTTTCTTTCACCAATTGTTTCTGAAGCTGATCAATGTAGGCGCTCAATTCTGCAGAATGTTTTTTAACTTCTTGTGCAAGTTTCCAGTTGGAGGTAACACGAACAGGATCCACGCTTTTTGCCAGATCAAATTCCGCATAGAGCTGTTCATTTCTACCCGTGAAATTGTTGTTGGTGTTTTCGAGACCTTTGTTTACAACGATGAATGCGTCAAGGATATCCTTGGATACATTTAATGCTAATAATGCGGTAAGTACTAAGTACATCATACCGATCATTTTTTGTCGTGGGGTGTCTTTTGCTGATGCCATGGTTCCTGGTTTTTAATGAAAATTGTTTTGGTCTGTTGGAACACATAATGCAGGCAGGAAAAAAAAGATACAGAAAATAAAAAAGCATCTGCGAAATTGCAAATGCTCTCCTGATAATGAATCAATGAATTCAGATCCGGATGCCCACCAGGCAAATATCATCGATCTGATCCAGGTCGCCCTTCCATTGATTGAGCCTTGAGGTTAGGATTTCTTTTTGTTCTTTCATACTGAGAGGACTTATTTCGACCAGGAGAAATTTCAATTGTTTGTACATAAACTTCTTTCCTTTTGGTCCTCCAAACTGATCAGGCATACCATCTGTCAGGGTGTAAACGATATCTCCTTTAACCAGATCGATGGAATGCTGTTTAAATGAAACGGCATCATTGGTGTGTTTTCCTACTGGCATTTTATCGGAATCAAATTCAAGGATCTCATTCTTCCTTATTATCCATACAGGATTATTTGCAGCGGCATAAACGAGTTTTTTATTAGGAATGTCAAAGCTGATAAGGCTGCAATCCATCCCATCTTTTCCGCCTTCTGCGCTTCCGTCATTCGACAAGTGTTCAATGATCCGCTTGCGGGTGAAATTCAGTATTTCGTTTGGCGCGGAAAGCTTAGCTCCGTTGATGGCTTCATTCAGGCAGGAAATGTTCAGCATTCCCATGATCGCTCCTGGAACACCATGGCCTGTACTGTCAGCTGTTACGAAAGCGAAATTTCCATTTGGAAGAAGAGAGGCCCAGTAGAAATCCCCACTGACAATGTCCTTCGGCTGGAAGAATATAAAATAATCCTTCAGCTGCTCTTCAAGAAGCTTATCGCTTGCGAGTAATGACCGTTGGATACGTTGCGCATAATTGATACTGTCTGTAATGTCTTTGTTCTTGCTTTCAACGATCAGTTTCTGATGTTCGATCTCTTCTTTTTGTTTTACAATTTCTGTTGTACGTTCTTTTACAGTCTTTTCCAACTGTGTTTTGGCCTGCTTAAGCCTGCGTATACTCAGCTGAATCATCAGGTAGATAAAAAGGATAAAAGTCAAAATGTAAGCTATGTATGCCGCGATGGTTCGGTACCATGGCGGGAGAATGCTGAATTCATAAGACGATTCAAGGCTTTCAATGCCATAAATATTTTTTGCTTTTACCCGGAATGTATAGGTGCCCTCTTTAAGATTGGTGTATTCTTTCAGAGTTTTGTTCGACCAGCCCGACCATTCTTCATCAAAACCTTCGAGGTATACATTGAATAAATTATTTTGCTCATCGCCAAAGCTCGTTGTTGAATATTCAAATATTAACGAGTTGAACTCATAGCCAACCTCAGGTATTAAATCACCTGGTTGATAATTTGCCGGAATGTTTATCCCATTACGCAAGGTGTAGAAATTGCCACCGAATAAAGTTGAATCATTCCCAATCTGCAATTTTCTAATATGACTATAAAATGGCCGCGTAAAATCCTTCTCTACTTTCGCATCATGTTTTACGAGTCCGTCAGGCCCTCCCAACCACGTGATTTTGTCCTGGTCAGGATAGATGGCATGAATCTCACGATCTGATATTTTTCCGAAGGGTTTAGAATACCATGAGTACGTTTTATCTTTCTGAAGGTGTGCGATTCCGGTTTCCTTGATTTTGTTATCGGTAATAAACATCCATATGGAATTGCTGTCCTGGGGTTGAAAGCGATAAATTTGCCGTTGCTGAATGTTAGAAGGAAATATTTCCGATAATTTAAATCTGTTTTTCGATTCCTCAAATTCATAAATTCCTTTTCTGGTTGCAAATAATATTTTGTTTTTAAAATTGTATGGAATATTATATTGCATTTCCGGAAGTCCGGCTGTAGTATCGAAATTTTTTATAAAGTATTTCAGGTCCCGTTCTGTATTATAATTTAGTGCAGATGTTTTAATCTTGGTTATTTCTATCATTATTAGTCCGTCAAAAGGGGTTCCAAGCCAGAGATTGCCTAAGTGGTCTTCAGCAATGCTGCGAATCTCTTTTTCAATGCCTTTTATGTAGCCTTCGCTTGCCCACTTCCCGTTTATGAATCGCATTGAAGAGATTCCGTCATTCCTTCCGATAAATAATCTTTCCGGGTTTAATTTTGATTGATAGATAACATAACCAAATCCTTCCTCTAGAAGTCGACTTTGGTTGTTATTAATTTCAAATGCACCAGCTTCTGATGATGCTAAAAGAATAGTGTCATTGTTACTTATAAATTCTTTTAGTGCCCAAGTTTGTGATGTAATCCCCTGAACAGGAATAAACTTATCATTAATGATTGTATATACCCCAAGAGATGTTGCGATGTATAAAGAGTTTTTGAATTTTATGATGTCCTGAACTGAACCGTTTAATCCTTGTGCTTCAGATAAAGAGCATAAAGGTGAAGAAATTTCAACATGTGAGATTCCTTTCCCCAAGGCTATCCAAAGATTATTTTGGTTGTCAGTCTGTAAAGATTTTACAATATCTTCCTGCAAACCATCCTCTTTATTTAGCCTTTGAATAATTGTGCCCTTGGAGTCAGTTATGAAAACACCTTTTTTAAGAGTTCCATAGGCATAACGATTATTTTTTAGTGCTACCGCTCCGTATATCTGTTCATCGATCAAAGAGTTGTTAACCTCGGCATTAAGCTCATATAAAACAGAATCTTTCACTTTGGATTTTCTGTCGAGAATCATTAATCCTTTTTCCCTGGTGACCAGCAAAACTCTGTTACCTTGATAAGGAAGCATACCGTAGATTCGAATGCCTGCAATTAAACTCCCCGCTTCAGTAAATTTCAGTTCATCATTAACAAGATGTTTTAAGCCCTTTTCTCGTTCATTTATATAATACTCGTTTCCGACAACAAAACTGAAATGAAAAGATGTTTCCGGTTTCCAGATTTTAACCGAATTGTTTGATATCCTTATCAGTTTTGTAAATGTTTGAAAATACACCCCTTCCGGAGTTACATATGTCTTCCAAACGTCAGCAAAGTCACGTTCGATTTCTGGAATTCTATCAAGAAGTGAATGATAATTTAAATTACCCTTATCATCAGGTTCAAGAAAACCAAATTCTCCAACGGCTCCTACGTATATGGTGCCATTGCTATCGATATCAAGAGAACGCACCAGGGAATTATTGGAAACCGGTATCAACTTCCATTTGCTTCCGTCATATTCCAGAACTCCAATTGCGTTTCCGAAATACATGATGCCCCGCTGATCCTGAACTATTGCCCAGTTATCACTGGAGGCATTATATTGAGTTGGAGTATAATTCTTTATGAATGGTGTGCCTTCCGGATTCTGTGCAATGCCGCGGGTCGTATAAAGTATACAGAGAATAACCAGTCGGATTCCGGTACGAAAGGAATTGAGTGAAAATTTTTTGTGACTTTCCTGCATTTAAACAAAAATACATATTAAAAATACAAAACCCATAGGAGGCGTTCCTATGGGTTTTGTAAAGAATTATGAATTGTTTACTTCTGAATAATCAATTTCTGGATCCGGTAATTTTCACCTTCTCTCACATGAATGAAATAGATTCCTGAGCTGTATTCTTCAATGTTCAGTTCTGTTTTAAACGGCCCTGATAACACTGACGTTTCTATGCGTTTCAGTTCTCTTCCATTTACATCCTTCAGTGAGATCTTGAGATCCCCCGGATAAGCAAACTGCATAGAGATGTTTACAAAGTTGGCCGTTGGATTGGGATACATCAGGAATGTATTCATCCCGTTCATGATCTGATTTCCGGAGCCTGTAACTAATCCTGCTCCTGCTGTTCCGAACACTCTTCCATTGCCGCCCTGTCCTACAACATGTCCTTTACCTGTCGGATGTTTGGTGATTGCTGTTTGAGTTCCAAGGTGCCCAACAGAATACCTGATCCATGAAGCTCCATTGTCCGAAGTGGTATAAACCACCCCACCTGTTCCTGTCGCCCATGCTGAATCGGGTCCTTGTACAGTTACACCATTAAAATCTTCCGTAACTCCTGATAAAGCCATCGTCCAGTTGCTTCCGCCATCAATCGTTTTAATAATTCTTCCATTCGTCCCCACAGCATATCCGCTCAGGTTGGAGGAGAATTCTATTCCTTTGATGTCAAAGGTTGACGGAGAAGTTTGAGGTGTCCAGGTTGAACCGTTGTAGAACAGGATCGTCTGGTTATTTCCCACCGCAATTGCATTTCCGCTGCTTAAAGCTTCAACTGCATTCAACGATTGAGATGTTCCCGAAGTTTCTGCATTCCAGTTTGCACCATCGTATTTCGAGATCGTTCCATTGGTCCCTACGGCAAATCCGTTGCTGACAGAAGAAAACGAAGATCCTGTGAATTTTTCAAGCGTACCTGTTGCCTGATTGTTCCAGCTCGCACCATTATTTGTGGAGATCATGATCGTTCCATTTTCTCCGGTAATAAACCAGTTGCCCGGAAGCAATGTTCCACCTGTTAGAGGATTGGTGTTACCTGTTAAAGAAGGTGCCCAGGTATTACCTGTATCCAGGGTAACAATACAATTTCCATCGGCCAGGGTGAAAATCCCAGTCTGGTCATCAACAAATGAAGCTCCGGTAAGATCTACCGTTGTTCCTGTTGTTAAAGCCGTGCTTGGAAACAATTGCTCCACCTGCACATAGGAAGGTTTCGTGATCGTTTTTGCACAACCTGTGCTGTCTGTTACAGTAAGCATCACCGTTTTAAATCCGATCGATGCATAGGTATGAGCAGGAGCAGA
>JALYRR010000154.1 GCA_030855265.1 Bacteroidota bacterium
GAATTATGTGACTTACGACCAATCACTCCGTTTGATCATAAAACCTAAAATCAAAAAAGAATGAATGTAGAGCAACATTTTCTGGAAAATACGATTGGAGTTTTCAGGAACTATAAATCGTTGGCGGATAAAGCGTTTACACAACTGGATCAGAATTCTCAGTTCCATTATCAGCCGGATCCGGAATCCAACAGCTTGGAGACACTTATCCGGCACATGGCTGGGAATATGATCTCGCGCTGGACAGATTTTCTTACCTCAGATGGCGAAAAGCCGGACCGCAACCGTGATGGAGAATTCAACCCGGCACTTGAAACAAAAGCAGAATTGCTGAAAAGATGGGAGGATGGATGGGAGTTGTTTTTTAAGACACTTCGTTCCTTAAAGGAAGAAGACCTGCAAAAAACAGTTACCATTCGTGGCGAAGGCCTTACTGTATTGCAGGCGCTCAACAGACAAACCGCCCATTATTCATATCATGTCGGACAGATCGTTTTTCTTGCAAAACACATCAGGACAAAAGACTGGATCTCTCTTTCTATTCCCAAAAATAAATCAGCTGAAAACATGAAAGGCTCTTACCTCGATACGATTAAATAAATGGAAAATGTGTTTAAGTGTGATAAGGTAATTAGGTGATAAGGTAATTAAGTGATTTCATCTAAATCAGTATCTTTACGCTTATGGTTACATTACTCATCATAGGCATTACTGTGTTGGTTTCTATATCGGCAATGGACAATGATTCTCTTCGGAATAAATTGATGTTCAACGCATACATGATCAATCATAAAAAGGAATGGTACCGCTTCTTTTCAAACGGCTTGATTCATGCCGACTGGATGCATCTTGGATTTAACATGCTTTCTTTATACATGTTCGGTCGGGGAGTGGAGGATGGTTATATGACGATCTTCGGCGCAAAAGGGATTCTCTTTTTTATACTTCTTTATATTGGCGGACTCATTATGTCCTCTGTCTATTCGTATGAAAAGAACAAGAACAATATCTATTACAATGCACTCGGTGCTTCGGGTGCGGTATCCTCGGTTATTTTCTCATACATCATTCTGGCTCCGACTGCAAAACTGAGCATTATGTTCATTCCAATTCCGGGAGGAATCAGTGCCTGGATTTTTGGCGGGATCTATCTTGGAATAGAATACTATCTGAGCAAAAGAGGTCAATCCAATATCGGTCATGATGCCCATTTTTGGGGAGCAATATTCGGTATTCTTTTCACCATATTATTAAAGCCTTCTCTTTTCAGCAGGTTCATAGACAAGATCACAGGATGAAAAATAAAGCTGTTTTTTTAGATAGAGATGGGGTGATCAATTTTGAGCGCGGCTTTACTCACCGAATGGAAGATTTTGTGATCCTGCCGGACCTCATGGAAGTATTGCAACTCTTACTGAAGAAAGGATATTTGCTCATTATCGTTTCAAATCAAAGTGGAATTGCAAAAGAGTTATACCGTCAGGATGAAGTGGAAGTGCTTCATACTCATTTAATGGATGAGTTTAAAAAACATGATATTGTAATTTCCGAAGTTTATTATTGTATTCACCATCCGGATGTAAGCCGCTGTATTTGCAGAAAGCCGGATTCCCTTTTTGTAGAAAAATCGCTTGCCCGTTTTGATATTGATCCTCGCAATTCCTATTTTATCGGTGACAAGGACAGAGACGTGGAAGCTGCAGAGAAAGCAGGTGTTAAAGGCATTCTCATTGAAGCCAACATCTCATTGAAAACAATTCTTCATAAGATCCGCTGATGGGAAAGTACATCAATAACAATGGTATTCTTGCGTTGGCCGATCAGCCGGTGCTTAGTATATTGAACCGCTCCTTCCGTTATGGAGACGGGTTATTTGAAACCATCCGGATCGCAAATGGAAAACCTCGCTTTGTGGATGAACATCTTCAGCGTTTGAGGAAAGGTGCAGAGGTAATGAAAATGCAGGTTTCCGGCAAGCTCGATAGCGCATTCCTGGAAGGGATCATTCATGAACTCGCGGAAAAAAATAATGTCCTGAAAGACGGAAGAGTACGATTTTCCGTGTATCGGAATAATGGTGGTACGTATACTCCCGAAGACAACGAGGTTTCTTTTGCACTTGAAGTGGATGCGATCGATGAAGAAAATTATGTTCTGAATACAAAGGGACTGACGGTAGATTTGTTCACTCAATTTAAGAAGCAGCAAAATGCATTGTCCTCCATCAAGTCAGCCAACAGTGCCATTTATGTTCTGGCCGGAATTAATAAAACGGAGAACAAACTGGATGAATGTCTGTTGTTGAATGACAAACATCACATCATTGAAGGCATCAGTTCGAATTTATTTGCGGTAAAAAACGGAGTGCTCTACACTCCACCTGTTGCTGATGGATGTGTAGATGGTGTAATGCGTAGAAAGATCATCGAGATCGCGCAGGAGAACAGGATCGCTGTGTATGAGATCTCTGTCATGCAAAATGTATTGCTGGGTGCAGATGAATTATTTCTTACGAATACAATCAGTGGAATCAGATGGGTGGTTGCTTACAAACAAAAACGATATTTTAATAACACGTCGAAGAAGCTGATCGAAAAGTTGAATGAAACACTTGTTTAAGACTAGATATTATGGACGATCTGAGAGCATACATTAATAATCTTCGTCATGATTTTTCGAAGGAAGCATTGGATGAAAAAGATGTAGATCCGAACCCGTTTGTACAATTTGAAAAATGGTTCAAAGAAGCTGTTGAAGCCAAGGTAAATGAACCGAATGCAATGTCACTTTCTACGGTTTCCGAAGCAGGGAAACCCTCCTCGCGTATTCTCCTTCTTAGGAATTACAATGATCAGGGTTTTGTTTTCTATAGCAATTATACGAGTCGGAAAGGAACAGAGCTTCTTGATAACCCGAATGGAAGTTTATTGTTTTTCTGGCCGGAGCTGGAGCGGCAGGTAAGAATAGAAGGAGTATTGAAAAAACAGGCAGAAGAAGATTCCGATCTGTATTTTAATTCCAGGCCCAGGGAAAGCAAATTGGGTGCCTGGACATCCTCACAAAGTAAGATCATAGAAAGCAGAAAAGTGCTGGATGAAGAATATAAAAAGTATTCAGAAAAATTTCCGGAGGATGTTCCAAGACCTTCACATTGGGGTGGTTATATTTTAAACCCTTTATCGGTTGAATTCTGGCAGGGAAGGCCGAGCCGTTTGCATGACAGGATCTTATTTAGCAGAGCAGGGGAGAACTGGTCAGTGAATAGATTAGCCCCTTAAATAAGAAATTTGTTCAAGAGTTGGGTGTGATTCCCGCCTTCTCCCGATAGCGATCGGGACGAACTCACAACCTTCCTAATTCAGTTGATCAGATAATTCAATAGGATATTTAACGAAAAATCCCCCGCAATTGCGAGGGATTCTGTGATTTTATTCTGCTTTTTTAGCGGCTTTTTTTGGAGCAGCTTTTTTCGGTGCTGCAGCTTTTTTAGCAGGAGCAGCTTTTTTAGCGGCTTTCTTTACTGCTACTTTCTTTTTTCTGGTTACTCCATAAGAGCCCATTGCAATTTTACCTTTACGGCTTTTTTTATCACCTTTTCCCATAATAATTTTTTATGTGTGTTAGTTTTTTGGTAGTACAAAACTACATCAAATTTATAAAAAAACAAAACCCTTAATTTCATATCCATTGTCATGGCTACTTACGACATGATTTTATTATAAGTTCTTTCCAAAATTTGCCTCTCTTCACAATAATGTATATTTGTATCTGGAATGAAAGAAGGCAATGAAATAGAGATTCTTAAAAAAAGAATTCTTCAACTGGAGGCGGAAAATGACCTTCTTAGGAAAGGCTCTGATCCGTTTGTTGCCGCTACCGTGAAAGTTCCTGAAAGTATACAGCCCGTATTTGACGAAGCACAAAAGATAGTTGGAGAATACTTCAAAAATCTAAAAATGGATCCGAGCAAAGGAACCATTGAGATCAATGATCAGCGTTATGTGCTTGTAAGGGCTTCCGCATTGTCCAATGATTTCTTAAGTACCATAAAACAATTGTATGCCGATCGAGGAGAAAAAGAGGCCATGTCGATCGGGAAAAACTTCCTGTTTGATATCGCTCATGTGATCGGAACCAACGATGCGAAAAATTTTCACACGAAGATGAACCTGAGTGATCCGATTGCTAAATTGTCCGCGGGTCCGGTTCATTTTGCCTATTCGGGATGGGCATTTGTGGATATTCTTCCGGAGAGTACTCCCAGCCCCGACGATAATTTTTATCTGATATACAACCATCCCTTTTCTTTCGAAGCTGATTCATGGATCCGTTCGGGAAAAACTTCAGATACTTCAGTTTGTATAATGAATGCGGGCTATTCCTCTGGATGGTGCGAACAAAGTTTTGGAATGCCCCTCACCGCCGTGGAAGTTACATGCAAGGCGAAAGGCGATGAACATTGTACGTTTATCATGTCGCCTCCTCATTTGATCCAGGCACATGTAGAACGATTTGCAGCAGGGAAATTATATTCACTCAACAAGAAAATAAGTTACGATATTCCTACTTTTTTCGAACGTAAGAAAGTGGAGGAGGAGATGCGGAATGCAAGAAGGAAAGCAGAAGAATCCGATAAGTCCAAATCTGAATTCCTTGCGAATATGAGTCATGAGATCCGAACTCCGATGAATGCGATCATCGGGTATGTTGATCTTATGCTACAGGACAGTATTTCTCCGGAACACCGCAGTTACCTGGAAACTCTAAAGGATAGCGGGAATCTGTTGCTTACACTCATCAGCGATATTCTTGATCTTTCTAAGATTGAAGCAGGCCAGCTGGTTGTTGATTCCGTTCCATGTTCACTCACCGACATGTTTTTATCGATCGAAGCAAATGCACGTTCTCTTGTTTTAAGATCAGAAAGTAAAATTGAATTGGTTAAACATTTTCCTGTTACGATTGCGGCACAGATTTTTTCTGATCCTACCCGTTTGCAGCAGATCATGTACAATTTGTTAAGCAATGCTGTTAAGTTCAGTCATGCAGGAAAGATTGAATTCGGGGTGGAGTTATTGGATAGTGTCACCATGAAATTTTTTGTGAAAGATTCCGGGATCGGAATCCAGGAAAAGGATCGTAAAAAGATCTTTGAAATGTTCGGGCAAGCAGATGCATCAACCACGCGTGAGCATGGCGGCAGTGGCCTTGGATTAACGATCTCCAAGAAGCTGGTTGAACTGATGGGAGGGAAGATCTGGGTAGAGTCGCAGCATGGGATCGGATCAACATTTTATTTTACGCTACCGTATAAACCAGCAACGGTTGTCAATACAGTAAAAAAGGAGATCCAAATCCCCGAAGTGAAAAAGGATTGCCTTTTACTGGTGGAGGACAATATCATCAATCAGCGACTCACCAAACTTATTCTTGAAAAGGCAGGCTATAAAGTGATCACTGCAAACAACGGACAGATTGCGGTTGATGTCTACAAAAACAATCCGGAGATCAGGCTGGTGGTGATGGACATTCAGATGCCTGTTTTGGATGGGCTCTCAGCTACGCAGATCATCCGTTATCATGAAGCGGAGAAGAAATTGCTAAGAACTCCGATCATCGCTTTAACTGCACATGCGATGAAAGGGGATAAGGAAAAGTGCCTGGAGGCAGGCTGCGATAATTACCTCAGCAAGCCTATCATGATCGATGTGCTGATCAGCACCATCAGGAAATACATTTAGTTTTTTTTAGTAGAGTTTTACCACTAAGCCACTAAGCCAATAAGTTCACACAGAACACTTAGAAAAATCTGTGCTAATTCGACTTTGTCTTAATACTTTAATGACCAACTGCTGAACGAGAGTTGTGCGTGGTCAGTTCGAGTGATTTCGTTTTTCACGAAATTGTATCGAGAACGTGGGTAGGCGTTAGGGAACGTGGAGGAATAATTCTTCGCAAAGCCGCAAAGAGCGCAAAGCTGGCTGGATTAACATTGTATGCTCGCAGAGGCGCGGAGAACGTGGAAGTTGAAAAAGCTTATGGTTTGAAAGTTTAAGGTTGTTGCGAATTATATCAAGAACAAACTTATATTCCTTCGCTCTTTCTCGATACATTTTCTCACTTTTTCAAAGCGAAAAAACACTCGAAGTGACGGCGTTGTTGTTTGTTAGTTCGTTAAAAAAAATAGCAGTTGGTAAGGAACGGGAATACACAATCTTGCGCTCTTTCTCGATACATTTTCTCACTTTTTCAAAGCGAAAAAACACTCGAAATGACGAATTGACATTTGGTTCATAACGATTACTTTCCTTTTTCTCCGCGACCTTAGTGCTTAACTTTTATATTTTCTATTGTGCTCAGTGCCTTAGTGGTTCCCCTTTTATTTTCTATTGCACGTAGTGCCTTCGTGGTAAACTAACTAATCCCCGAACTCACAACCCTGAATAAAGCTTCCTGTCTCCTCATGCCACGGGAAATTATTATTCGTCTTGGAATTTTCCCAGAAGAATTTTCCTCTTTTAATATCGTAATTACCGATCTGATTCATGGTTTCCGCATCAAACAATCTTCCGTTCGCCATTACATATTTTATGAATTCAGTATTGCGGATATTTTCAAGTGGATTTTTTTCCATAACTATAAGGTCAGCAAGTTTTCCTTTTTCAAGTGAACCGATCTGATCAGCCATTCCGATGTAATCAGCACCATTCATAGTTGCACAACGGAGTGCCTGAAGATTGCTCATGCCACCCATTTGAAGCATCCACAATTCCCAATGTGCTCCGATTCCCTGGATTTGTCCGTGTGAACCGAGATTCACTTTTACACCGGCATCCGACAATTTTTTGCATGATTTGGATACCTGGATCCAGCCTGCTTCATATTCTTCTTCAGGTATGATCTTGCGATGTCGTGATCTTGAATCGATCACCGAACGCGGGCAGAAATTCAACAGACGTTTATTCTCCCATACATTTGTTTTCTGATACCAGTAGTCTTCTCCGTTTATCGCGCCATAAACCACGATCAATGTTGGAGTATACCCCGTTTTGCTCGCACTCCATAATTTTATCACATCATTGCTGAGATCAGCGATCGGGATGTTGTGTTCAATGCCTGTATGTCCATCAATGATCTCACTCATGTTATGAAAGAACGTTGAACCACCTTCCGGAACTACCATGATCTGAAGATCTCTTGCCGCTTGGATTACCTGCTGACGCTGCTCCCTGCGTGGTTGATTATAACTCTTTACAGAGAATGCACCGAATGCTTTTGTTCTTGCAATAGAAGAACGTGCATCATCAAGACTATTGATCACGGCTTTGAAATCTCCCTCTGCTCCGTAAAGTATTGTTCCGGTAGAGAAAACACGCGGCCCTACCATATATCCGGCCTTCACCATTTCCGATTGTGAAAACACCATTTCGGAAGTGGAGGAAGGGTCATGTGTGGTGGTCACACCAAATGCAAGATTTGCATAATAGCTGGATTGTTTCTGCGGGCTTGGCCCAAGTCTCCATGTATTGAGATGCGCGTGAACATCCACTATCCCCGGCATGATAGTTTTACCTGCCACATCAATTATTTTTGCATCGCCTGGAATCTGAATATCTCCTGTTTTACCGATAGCTTCAATCT
The DNA here is from genome assembly GCA_030855265.1 of Bacteroidota bacterium. Lineage (GTDB taxonomy): Bacteria > Bacteroidota > Bacteroidia > 2-12-FULL-35-15 > 2-12-FULL-35-15 > 2-12-FULL-35-15. The sequence goes on from JALYRR010000154.1 coordinate 7,642, forward strand.
TGTTTTCGAATATGATAATTGTTCCGTCCTCAATCACTTCATCTCCTTTCATGGTGATAATGCGCGCACCTTTCAGGGCGATTCTTCCTTTTGGTTTATCTGATGGCAACTCAAGTCCGATTTTGATTCCCACTGAATCCATCGCAGGAGTTTTTTCCGGAGAACCTTCTATAAAACTGAATCTGTTTTTTACTTCCGTAGTGAAATATTCATCGCTGTAGGTCCAGTGAATTTTCTTGTTATCGTTACTCCAGTGTAAATTTAATCCTGCATCTTTCGCAACCTGGGTAACAGGAAGCGCTTGGGTTTTTGCACTCAGGTCTACCGGCTTCCCTGTTTTTGGAAAGGCTGCTATATATACTTTGTATAATTCAATGAAAGCGATCCAGTTCCCGTCGGGACTTGGAACAACAGATGTAGCATAAATAGAAGTGAAATGAGTCCTTATATCTTTTCCATCCAGTCCAATACTTTTATAGGCTTTGTTTTCACCATCGGCAGATTGAAAAAAGATTCTGTCGTTTCCGATGAACATCGGGTCAGCGCCTTCTTTGGTCACAAACACAGGTTTTGCTCCGGCCTTGTTTTCCAGGATATAAATTCCCGGATCGGTGGAATGAATAAATCCCATATGATCATTCCCTTCTTCCTTTTGATAAACGATGAATTTTCCATCTGGAGAAAAACGAGGAGTCCGGTAGATTCCTTTTGCTGTGGTAAGTTTCACCTGTTTTTTATTCTTCATCGACATTTTACAAACAGCGCCCATCTCATCATCATTCCATGTTGTGTAAACTATTTCATCGCTCTTCGCAGAATAAGAAGGTTCAAATTCAAAGGCCGCAGTCCCGCTGGTTAAACGGCTTGGAGTTCCGGAAGGAAGGTCTTTTTTCCAGAGGTAACCTACTGAATTAAAAATAATGGTTTTTTCATCCGGCGACGTGCTTGCATTCCTAATCACCTTTACATTAAATTTATCAGGAGCAACTTCCTGACGAAATTTTAACGCTTCAATGATTGTGTGTTTGGCATTTGCGGTGAAGGGAATTTCAACCGCGGTGTTTTTCTCTATGTCCACATTCATGATCTTTCCATTCGCCCAGATTATAATATGAGAAGCATCCAGCCAATTGTAATTGGCATACACGCCAAAAATGGCCCAGGCTTCCTGTTGATCTTTACTAAGTTTATCGTAAACCGGCCACTCTTCGCCTGTTGCCAGATTCCTTATATAAAGAACAGATTTCTCACGAACACGTCTTACAAAGGCCAGCATTTTTCCATCCTTCGAAATCTGTGAACGGCAAGCTCCACCAGGTCCTCCGGTTACTGTTTCTGTTTCACCTGTTGTTCTGTCGAAACGTTTGATCACATAAATCTGGCTGTTCGGATCTTTATTGTATTGAAAAAATCCGCCCGGGTACATATCTTCAGAATAATACACATACTTTCCATCAGGCGATATGCAAGGTTCTCCCGCATCTTGTTGTTTGTTCTTTTTTACAGTTAAC
>JALYRR010000155.1 GCA_030855265.1 Bacteroidota bacterium
GGCCAGGACATACAATCGTGAAGTTTGAGATCACACTTCGTGACCGAGAAGGACATCGAAGTAATGTGGTGACGACAGATGAGATTGCGGTTCCATAGTTCTCGATACAATTTCGTGAAAAACGAAATCACTCGAACTGACAGAATCAGGTATCATGTAACAGGTATCAAGTAAAAGAAAAAACGCCCTCCGTAATAGCAGGGCGTTTTTTTGTACTGGTTAAATTCCGGAAAAGACATACAAGGCTTCCAGCGCAATCTGCCTGCATCTTTCATCATACATGGAATCCTGCTGCGAAGTGTTATCAAACGCTTTTGGATCTTCATAAGTGATGGCGATTCTTAGATCAACTTCCGGGATAAAAGGACAATTACTTTCCGCATGTCCGCAAGTCATGATCGCTGCGAATTCAGATGTTGGATTGGCGGGATCATCATAAACCTTTGAGAAGCACTTGATGGCCGGATCATTATCATCGTAAACAACTTTGTATATAGGATTTACTTTCTCTGAATCCGGTTCAATTCTAAAACCCACTCTTTTCAATGCAGCAATAGCATTTGGATGAAAAGCAGTTGCTTCTGTTCCGCCTGAATAAGTGGAGATGTTTTCGATCTGATAATAGCTGGCTGCTACTTTTCCCCATACTTGTCCGAAATGACTTCTGCGTGAATTATGCGTACACACGTAAATAAGCCTGATTTCTTGATTCAATACTAACCGGGACGAAACATATTCAGTCAATTTGCCAAGCTGCTCTTTCCGAAGGGGCGGGATCTGATCAAACTCTTTTATGAGCTGATCACAATAGGTTTTTATTTCTGATAGCATAACGATCGATTAACAGCATTTTGTACCGGGGGTGCAGCATGAGGAAGAAGAATCACTCAGGTCCACAAGCTGAAGTTTTTGTTTTTCCTGCGGAACTCCGCAATTGTCCTTTGCAAGGCAATCAGTATGTTTCGAAGTAAGCAGAAAGTTTTTACCGTTAAACTCAAGGCCATATTTTCCGATGGTGCCTGATTGATACTCCACTTCGATCTCCAGATCAGGCATATTTAATACTTTTTCGGAAAGTAGAATGATGTCAAGAAGCTTTTTAGGCTGAAGACGATGGTCCGTATCATTTGCATTCCAAAGCTGAAAGTTGGCACTTTGTTCTTTGCGCTCCGTTCCGCCGCAGTCGATAAAATGTTTGTTGATGACTCCTACTTCGGTAATATGAAAGTGGGAAGGAACAAAGGTTCCATCAGGGAGTTGAAATTCAACTGCATCTAATGCAGGAAGTTGATTTTTGATTTCTGATAGTTTCATGATTTTTAAATTTAATCGTTAATTTACGATGTTAGCAACACTTATTTTTTGAGGTAAAGGTGTTTAAGAAATTTCCCAGGTAATTTTTAACAGAATCCCATTCTTTCTCATCAATGCAGTAACAAACCTTTGCTCCTTCAATTTCACCTTTAATGAGACCGGCGTCTTTTAATTCTTTAAGATGTTGCGAAACGGTACTTTGCGAAAGAGGCAATTCTGTTACGATATCGCCGCAGATGCAGGAATTCTTCTTTATTAAGAGCTCCAGAATGGCGATTCGGGCAGGATGTCCCAGTGCTTTCGTGTATTTAGCAATCTTGTTCTGCCGGATGGTAAAATCTTCTGTTTTGGTAAGTCCCATTATGTTTTGTCTTAGGTACTAAAAGTGTTGTTATAAATATATATCGTAAAATTACGATTAATATTGTTGCGAACAAGTATTTTTTTGAATTATTTTTAGAATCCACTGACAGAAGGCAAAAGAAAAGGGTGCTGACCAGTTGATCAGCACCCTTCAATAAAATGTATAATTCCTATTTGTTCTTTTCGGTTTTCGAGCGGTGTTTCAAAACCTTTGCTTCAATGTAGAATATGATCTCTTCCGCCATGTTTTTTGCCTGATCACCCACGCGCTCCAGCTTGCGGATGATAGAAAGCAGATACAGGGCAGGTTCAATTTTATCAGGATTGCTGCGAATATAATCTGCAATGATCTTATTTGCTTTTATATTGATATCATCAAGGAGTTCATCCTGTTGAAACACTTTTCTTGCGATAGCTGTATCTTCTTTATCAAATGCATCAAGAACACCTTCCATCATATCGTTTGCAGCTGCATACATTTCCACCACACGGGTAAGTTCAAGTAGTTTTGTGTCAAAGTTGCTATCCACGTTCAACACAAATTTCGCAATGCCTTCAACGATATCACCTGTTCTTTCGAGGTTGTTGTTGATCTTCAAAACAGCAAGTACAAAGCGCAAATCAACTGCAACCGGGTTAAACAAAGCGAAGATGTTCTCGCAGTCGCGGTCAAGCTTAAGTTCATAGGCATTCACTCTGCGTTCACTCAGGATCACTTCGCGTGCGAGGTCTTTGTCAAGATTGATCAGCGATTCTTTGCCCTTTCTTAACTGCAGATTGACCAGCGTCCACATTTTAATGTTTTCAGCTTTCAGGTGTTGCAGTTCGATATCTAAATGTGACATGTAGTATTGATGTTTATTTTATTGATAATTTATTTAAGCGAAAATTTTTTCAGTTTATCCGAATCGTCCAGTGATGTAATTCTGAGTCCGTTCGATCTTTGGATTTGTGAAAATGATCTTTGTACTATCATATTCAATAAGTTCACCCATGTAAAAGAAGGCAGTGGTATCACTAACTCGCCCAGCCTGCTGCATGTTGTGAGTAACGATCACAATGGTGTATTTGTTTTTCAGTTCATAGATCAATTCCTCTACTTTGGCTGTAGAAATTGGATCCAGCGCTGAAGTCGGCTCATCCATCAAAACAATGGAAGGTTGAATTGCAAGTGCGCGTGCAATACAAAGACGTTGTTGCTGGCCGCCGGAAAGTTCAAAAGCAGATTTCTTTAATTTATCTTTTACTTCATCCCACAATACCACTTGTTTAATGGTAGTTTCAACACGCTCTTCAATTGCATGTTTATCAGTAATGCCATTCACACGCAATCCGTAAGCAACATTTTCGAAAATGGTTTTTGGAAACGGATTTGGTTTCTGAAAGACCATTCCCACTTTCTTGCGAAGTGAATCTACATTTACTCCCTTTTCATAAATGTTCGTTCCATCGATCAATACTTCACCACTGATCTTAACATTATCGATCAGGTCGTTCATCCGGTTGAACAAACGCAGGTAAGTGGATTTTCCGCAACCTGATGGTCCGATCAAAGCCGTAACCGTATTCGGTTTAATGGCAATGTTGATGTTTTTCAGTGCCTGAGATTCACCGTAATGAAGATTTACATTCTTGGATTCGATCTTATACATGCTGTTCTCTTTTGACTAATTCATTTTTACTTTACGGCTGAAATATTTTCTCAGTCCGTTTGCAAGCAGGTTGGCGATCAATACGATCATAACCAGCACAAGCGCAGTCCCGTAAGCTACAGGGCGGGATTCTTCAATGTTTGTCCCGCTGGTGGAGATCACATACAAGTGATACGGAAGTGCCATTGCCTGATCAAAAATACTCGTAGGAAGTTTTGGAAGAAAATAAGCAGCTACCGTAAAAAGGATAGGAGCTGTTTCTCCGGAAACACGTCCGATTGAAAGGATTAAACCGGTTATGATATTTGGAAACGCAATTGGTAACACTACTTTTTTTGTCGTTTGCCATTTCGATGCTCCTAATCCCAGACTGGCCTGACGGAATGTATTGTCAACTGCTTTTAATGATTCTTCTGTCGTGCGAATAACAACAGGAAGTGCAAGAAGACCGAGTGTGAGTGAACCTGCAATAATAGAATCGCCGAAACCCATTTTATTTACAAACAGGGACATCCCGAACAAACCGAAAACAATGGAAGGAATACCTGCCAGGTTATTTGTCATTTGTTTGATGATCTTTTTGATGATCCCGTCTTTTACATATTCATTCAGATAGATCGCTGCCATCACACCGATCGGAAAAGCGAAGATCATACTTCCGGCAACAAGGCACAGTGTACCGATGATCGCAGGATAGATTCCACCTTTGGTCATACCTTCTTCCGGCATTTCAGTGATGAATCCCCAGCTGATGGAAGAGATTCCTTTGTAAACGATAAAGGAAAGGATGATAAACAAAATGGCAACAACCGAATAACTCAGGATACGCAGGATCCAGAAGGCGATCGATTCGTTTCTGCGTTTTGTTTGAGCAAGTTTGTTTTCGTCAGGCAGTTTCATTAATGCTTGTTGTATTGTTTCCTACTGGTGATAAACTCAACAGTGAGATTAATAAATAAGGTAATAAGGAAGAGAATACAACCCAGTGCAAAAAGCGCCTGATAATGTAAACCTCCGTTTGGTGCTTCTCCTAATTCAGCTGCAATCGTAGCAGGAATGGTTCTTACCGGCTCAAGGATACTGTGAGGAATCACGGCTGCATTTCCAGTGACCATCAAAACAGCCATTGTTTCACCGATTGCGCGACCAATTCCTAAGATGGCTCCGGCTGTAATTCCTGAAATAGAATACGGTACCACCACGCGATAGATGGTTTGCCATTTGCTTGCTCCCAATGCAAGACTCGCTTCTTTCATAGCGCGAGGAGTGTTGTGCATGGCATCTTCCGAAATGGTGATGATGGTTGGTAATGCCATGATCCCGAGAATAATGCTTCCGGCTAGACCGGTTTCTCCAACAGGAAGATCAAACATTTTTTGGATGAGAGGAACGATAATAACCAATCCGAAGAAACCATAAACTACAGAAGGAATTCCGGCAAGCAACTCGATCAAAGGTTTCAAAATGCTTCGCACGCGGTCACTTGCGATCTCACTCATATAAATGGCGGCAGCAAGTCCAAGCGGCAAAGCCAGTAATATGGCGCCGAGACTTACCCACAATGTTCCGAGAATAAGAGGAAGCACCCCCATCTGAGCGGCAGGTTGCGCAGTAGGAAACCATTCTTCACCACCTAGGAATTTCCCGACAGAGATCTTATCTACTTCGAGTTGCTTCCCATCAAATTTTGCGGCTTTGTATTTATCAGAAAAGAAAGCAATGATGCCCGGTGTTTTCCCGATCACTTCACTGATTCGCTGTGGCAGGTACTCAAAATTTGCTCCGATCTCTTCTTCCGTATAATAGTTGGTGATGTCTTCCATGCGGAAGAGCGTGATCGAATCTCCGTTGCCTCCGACAGTTTTCCAGTTGATGATTTTCTGATCGTAAATGTTTTTGAGATCCTCTGCGGATAGTTTATTAATCGGATTATTTTTGTTAACAGCGATCACAAATCCCTCCTCTACAGGAGTTTTGTTAAACACTCCAAGACCTTCACTAAAAAGAAATACGACAATAAGCAAAACAGTGAGACTTGTGATCGTCCCGCTAAGCATCAGTAATCCTTCAATGAATTTTTCGGAAAAGCGTTTGTAAAATGTTTTCAATTTTCGGAACAGATAGAATTATTTTACCGGAACATAACCGATTTCCTGAACAATCTTCTGTCCTTCATCGGATAATGCGTAATCAACAAATGATTTTACTTTACCAGCACTTTCTTTGGTGAACATATAGAAAAGCGGACGTGAGATAGGATATGATTTATTCTTTGCTGCTTCTACACTTGGAGCAACATAGGTTTTTCCCTGATCATAGGAAACAGAAAGAGCTTTAACCTCTTTGGTATCATAGGCTAATCCGATGTATCCGATCGCGCCTTTAGTCTGGCTGATGGATTGAACAATAGATCCGGTTGCGGGCATACTCAGAACATTCGTTGCATAATTCTTTTTCTCAAGTACGTGTTCTTTAAAAAACTCATAAGTTCCGGAACTGGATTCACGGGAATAAGCGATTATTTTTTCATCTGCTCCGCCAACATCTTTCCAGTTACCGATTTTACCTGTGAAGATATCTTCAAGTTGTTCGCGGGTAAGTTGATTAATTTTATTTTCCGGATGAACCACTACCATTAAAGCATCGTAAGCAATAATAGTTTCGGAAATTTCTATCTTCTTTTCAGAGAATTTTAATTTTTCTTCTGTTTTCAGATCACGGGAAGCCATTGCAATGTCAGTTGTTCCTTCCAGAAGAGCAGCAACACCAACACCCGTTCCTCCACCCACAACGGTAATGGAAGCAGCTGAATCCTTCTTCATGTATTCCTCAGCTTCTTTTTGTCCGAGAGGCAGGACGGTATCACTTCCTTTCAAGGTGATAGAGGTCTTAACAGTGGATGAATTATCCTCTTTTTTTGTGGAATCGCTTCCGCAACCATTCAATCCGATGGATGATATAAGTAGTAATGAGATGATTTGCTTGTTCATAAGTAGGTTTTTTAGATTAGTGCTGCAAAGCTACTCAGTAAGCCGGTTTTTAGAAGAATGAGCCAATTATACTTGCGTTAATTTAATGTTAATTTAATGTTAAGAAGCAAAAAGCCTCCCGGAATCCGGAGAGGCTTTTTGGTAAATATTATTGAAATAGATTGATATTAGTTGGATTTCGGCAAATGTAGAAGTCTGATGAAAATATAATTTTTCCTCTATATTACTATTCGGCCTTAAAAGTTAAACTGGGCCTGAAGACGCAATAAGCTACCGGATTGTCTGTTGAATTGGAGCTTATAATCTTCGAATCTCCGCTCTGAAATAGTGTACATAGCAACAAATTCAAAGTTCTTGATAGGCTGCCACTCGATTCCAAACTCGTATTCATTTACAGTATAGCTTCTTGCATCCAGCTCATGCTTTTTCCCACCATCATAATACTGTGCCCTCACAAAAGGAATGAAAACCTGTTTTTTGATCTTAAGAAGACAAGATGCGGTAATGTATCCACCTTTAAGTTCTTGACTCTCAATGGAATCTGTCACCGGGTTGAATTCTGGTCCGATGCCGACATTGTATTCTGCCTGAATCCCGAAAGGTTTCGGGTAGAGGACGAATGTTGCAGCAACGCGTTGATCTTTATAGGAAAATTCCGGGTTAGCCCCCTTTACTCCTGTTGATCTGCTTTCAAGAACATACATTCCGGTGTAACCTTGTATCCCCGCTTCGAAAATCTGACCAAAGGCTTGGATCGGATAGGATAATCGCGCAACATAATGCGGATCTCCATTAAGGTCGTTTTTGTTAGCGGTTTGCCCATTAAATAAACCAATTCCGAAAACGCCATAATCCCCACTTCCTTTTAAACCATCGGCTACCAATTCGGAAAATAACTTCCTTGTTTTTTCTGGTGCCCAATAAAAGAAAACGCCTAAATCTCTTTCATTCGCAACTGCACTGTTTAATGCGTCATTCCGATCAAGAGGAAGGCGGTTCTGGCTGGACTGTAAATTTTCAAATCCAAATGGGACTTTGCTCTGTCCGACACGAAAGCGAAACTCTTTCTTTTTGTCCAGTGAAAGATCAAAATAAGCATCTCTTAATTGAGCAAAATTGTTGCTTCCCGTTGAAGGGGATGAAGCAAAATCCGGTTGTACATATATATAGACTCTTTCATGAACGTTACCGCTAAAGATAATTCGCATCCTTCGTATGAATAATCCTCCACTCCCCCAGGATTTGTCACACTGATCACACTTTAACGAATCATTGGTCTCTAGAAATCGGTTATACCTTACCTGAGCATATCCGCGGATAGAAAGTTGTTCGTACCACTTTTTTATTTCTTTAGAGGTTTCTTTGACCGGTGTAGGAACAGAGTCGTTTTTGACTTCCTGAGCAAAACTGTTATCAAGGCTGAATGCCAGCGAAATCAGTGTTAAGTAAAGGTATCTTTTGATGATCATTTTAGTTAATTTAGAGTTAATAAAACTTTATCTGAGGCAAAAGTATTTCAGGAAGCAGATGTTTGTGTTATGCCTGTGTTAAGAATAAGTAAATAAATGTTTACAGTAAATGGCAGGTAATTTTTGTTCCATAATAAGGTATACAAATTTGTAGTTGGGTTGTTTTGTATTAAGTGAATATGAATTAGTAAGGTTTTCCAATTTCGGGACTTGCGCCATTCTAACTTTTTAGCACCTTTGTCGCACAAACCAAAAAAACAAAAAATAATCATGAAAAAATTATTTACCACAGCAACCTTATTCATTGCAGCTTGTACTTTTACAATGGCACAAGACGCAGCAAGCGATTTCAAACCTGCAGCAGGTGCAAACAACCTGGAATTGAATTTTATTCCTTTGAATGGAAAACCAATTCAGTTGACTTACATCCGTTACAGGAAATTTTTGAGCGAAACTACTGCATTCCGTTTGGGAATTGGAGTTAGCTACCAATCATCAAAAGCAGATTCAGTTTTTAATTCAAATGTAAATGCTGATCAAACTGTTACGTCTGAATACAAAATGACAAAATTTGGTTGGAACATCAAACCAGGATTTGAGAAGCATTTTGCTGGAACTAACCGTTTAAGCCCATACATGGGGGTTGAATTGGATCTTGCTGGTCAGTCTTCTAAAGAAGTAACTCCACAAGGAATTGATGCAAATGATGAGTTCACAATCGTAACTGACAAAAACAAAAGCAAAGGTGGTTTCTTCCGCGCTGGTGTTAATTTAGTTGCTGGTTTTGATTGCTACATCACTAAGCACCTTTATCTTGGAACTGAACTAGGTTTCGGTTTCCAGTACATCAAAAACTCTGATTACAAAATGTCAACTGCTTACCCTGGAACTTATACTCCTGGAACTCCTGATCCAGGTAATCCTGATCCAGTAACTCAAGGTAGCGATGTAAACGTTGGTCCTAACTTCAACAGTGCCATTCGTTTAGGTTACATTTTCTAGAAAATTGCATACCTTTATGAGGGGGTTGAAATACACTCCCTCATTTTTAACCTTTAATTCTTTATATCATGAAACAATTTTCTCTAACAACAAAAGCAATCGGTAAGTTTCTTGTTCTTCCGGCTTTAGCTGTGGTTATGTTCAGTGTTGGATCTTGTAAGAAAGAACAACTTGGCAGAGCAACACCTGAATCAGGATTAACTCAGACCGAAAAGAGAAGCCAGATGCGTGCATCTATCGCGAAAGTATTGCGCGAATTTGCTGAATCATCTCCGGGTGGCTCTTCTTCTACAACTACTTCAGGTGGTGGTAGCAGCAC
>JALYRR010000156.1 GCA_030855265.1 Bacteroidota bacterium
CTCTTATTGTTCCCCAACCGGGAAGCCCAAATCTCTTTTATCTATTCACCTCTGATGCTTACCAGAATGCAGGTGTTAAAGGCGTCCATTACAACATTGTCGACATGAATGCCAACGGTGGATTAGGTGATGTGATCACTAAAAATGTTCTCTTATTCGCTCCTTCATGTGAAATCCTACATGCTGTTAAACATGCAAACTGCTATGATTATTGGATCATTGCCCAGGAGATTACAGGTATCTTCAGGTTGTATTTATTAACCTCAACAGGTTTATCAGGACCAATTATTAACAATGTGGGAATCCCATTTACAGAATCTGGCTGGGGTCAAGGAAAATTTTCGCCAAACGGAAAAAAATTCGCTGTCGCTCATGGTAATTTTATTGGAGAACATTCATTTCAACTCTTTGACTTTGATGACCTCACAGGAACCCTATCAAATAGAAAAAATTTTAAGCACAACTGATACCTGGTATGGTGTGAGTTTTTCGCCTGACAATACAAAGTTATATGCAAGTGGAGGCTCGCCAGGTGCTAATGATATATTTCAATGGGACTTTAGTGCCGCGAACTTCAATACTTCAAAAATATCTATTGGGCAATCGTACTTTGCACAATTACAGATTGGAAAAGACAATAATATTTATGTTTCAAATCCCACCGCGTACGACATTCATTTCATTGACAGCCCTAATAGCGTCGGGACTTCATGTAATTTTATGGCAAATTCTATTTCACTTTTACCTGACCAATGCCAGTTTGGTTTTCCTGCGTTTCCAGAAAATTACTTCGATCAGACTGCGGGCAACTTGGATCTTTATTTTGGTTACGAAACTTCTGTGAACTATGGCAATTCAGTTCAACTATTTTCGGGAGGAACTGGCACAATGAGTTGGGAGCCTTCAACAGGCCTTGACTGTAGCACATGTCCGGATCCTATTGCTTCACCCACGCAAACCACTGAATACATTGTCACTTATGATAATGGAGGTGTTGGCTGTCCGATTCATAAAATAATCAAAGTGATTGTTGCATTTAAACCCGAGATTCCAAACATTTTTACTCCGAATGGGGATAACTTAAACGACACGTTTTTTATCAATGATCTTCCGCCAAACTCGAAACTTGAGATCTTTAACCGATGGGGAAATCTTTTGTATGAAAGTCAGGATTATAAAAACAACTGGACGTATTCAACGGATGGTGTTTATTACTACCTTCTTGAATTAACGGATGGACAACTCTTTAAAGGCTTTGTTCAAATTACGGATGCCCGTTAGCCTTTCATTTTCTTATACTTCAGCTTCAGCACTTTCTTTTCATAGTCGATCACCGCATTGAATTGCAGAAGAATGTCGCTTCCTAAAACGCCTTCTACGGGCGCTAATCCAACTGTTCCGTAAGAGTTGTTTACATGTGAAAGATCAAGAAGCACCGCCTTGTAATCAGAAATTTCCACATCACCGATCTTCATTTTTTTGATGGTGGTAGAATGGCTTTGCATTGTATTGGTTCCTAATCCGCTGCTGAGTTTTTCCTGGGCATCAAAGTTTTTATCGGAGACAAATTTCTCTATCCGCGTTTTATCGAATACCGTTTTCGAAGCGCCTGTATCGATGATCACATTTGCAACTTTTCGGTTGATATAGATTTTTAGCATAAGGTGATAACCTTCGCCGGCAATGTCGAGAACTTTAAATGGGATTATGGAGATCATAGAATGTAAAGGTACCGTTTTATACTGCAGAGGCGCAAAGGCGGAAAAAAAAATTTGGCACCTTTCGTTGATTTCTTTTTTCAGGAAATTTCGAGAACGTGACGGAGGGCTTCTCGATACATTTTCTCGCTTTTGCAAAGCGAAAAAATACTCGAAGAGACCAGATGGAATATTAATTTTATTTAATTGAATGCCCATCTGTAAGGAGTGCCAGGCCGGTTCGTTCCGACAGAAATCGTTAGTTCGTTTTTCAGGAAATTGTATCGGGAACAAAAAAAGCAAACCATTTCCGGTTTGCCTTTTACTCTAAATAAAATCAGAACTACTTCGCTACAGTTGAGTTCATGTTGTCAAGAACATCCATAACTTCTTTCACCGCTTTTGCAGAATCAGCAAGCAATTTCTTTTCTTCATCATTCAATTTTAATTCGATGATCTTTTCAATGCCGTTCTTTCCTAATACTACAGGAACACCCAGGTAAATATCTTTCAAACCATATTCACCTTGCAGCCATGCGCAAACAGGGAAAATACGCTTCTGATCGCGAACAATGGCTTCCACCATTTGAGCTGCAGAAGCACCAGGTGCATACCATGCAGAAGTACCTAATAAGTTAACGATCTCGCCACCACCTTTTTTGGTGCGCTCGATGATCGCATCCAATTTATCTTTAGAGATCAGTTCAGTAACCGGTATTCCTGCAACTGTAGTGTAACGAGGCAATGGAACCATGGTGTCGCCATGACCGCCCATCAACACCGCCTGAATGTCTTTCGGAGAGCAATTCAATTCTTCAGCAAGGAAAGCGCGGTAACGTGCAGTATCAAGAATACCAGCCATTCCGAACACACGACTTGAATCGATCTTGGCTGTTAAGTATGCACAATACGTCATAACATCCAATGGATTGGAAACAACGATGATGATACAATTCGGAGAGTATTTCAGGATGTTTTCAGTAACATTTTTAACGATGCCTGCATTGGTTGAAATAAGGTCATCACGGCTCATTCCCGGCTTACGTGGAAGTCCGGAAGTGATCACAACCACATCGGAATTTGCTGTTTTGGAATAATCGTTTGTGGAACCTTTGATCCGAGTATCATAAAGATTCACAGGAGCTGTCTGCCAGATATCAAGCGCTTTGCCTTCCGCAAAATTTTCTTTGATATCCAATAAAATCACTTCATTCACCAATTCTTTGTGTGCAATCACATCAGCACATGTTGCGCCTACATTACCTGCTCCTACGACTGTTACTTTCATTTTATCTGAGTTTATAGTGTTGTGTTTTCGAAAATTTAGAGTGCTAATTTAACAAAGAAAAACATACAAACTATTAAGTTTTTAACAGAAAGGCTTTTTACCAACAATTTCCTTATTTTTAGCCTGCTAATGCAACTATTATTCAATGGGATGCATCCAGAAAAAGCGATCCTATTGATTACATGATTTAATTTAAAATTATACATGAGAAAACTCTTACTAACCATCCTGTTTGCTTTTGTCTGTGGTGTTCTGCAGCATTCCTATGCTCAGGGGGTGGATTGCGCGACTGCCGATCCTTTTTGTACGGGTGGTTCCGGTGTTACATTTCCGGCCTCTACAAGTTCAACTGCACCCGTCGGCCCCAATTACGGATGCCTTGGGTCCCAGCCCAATCCTGCATTTTTCTATTTACAGATCGCCACGCCGGGAACATTGACACTCGATATCAGCCAGACAGATGCTTCCGGTTCCGGACAGGACGTTGATTTTATCTGTTGGGGTCCCTTTCCATCAACCAGTGCCGGATGCGCGACGGGACTAACGGGCTCTGCTGTTGATTGCAGTTATTCCTTTGCAGCCGTTGAAACTTGCGTTATTCCTAGTGCCTTAGCTGGCGAAGTATATTTTGTTATGCTTACGAATTTTTCCGGTGTTCCCGCCGACATTTCCTTTGTTGACAATCCTTCCAGCACTGCTACTACTGATTGTTCCATTCTTTGCTCTATGACAAGCCTGACAGCTGTTCCGGGGCCATGCGCAACTGGTTCAAACACCTACACTTTGTCCGGGGTGATCAATTATACAGATCCTCCCACTGCCGGTACGCTTACTGTCACCAATAGCTGTACAGGAGCCACACAGGTTTTCAGTGCTCCATTCCCTGCCACCTCTCAAAGCTATTCACTGGCCAGCATGCCAGCCAACGGGGCAGGATGTACTGTCACAGCCACCTTTTCTGCTGATCCGAGCTGTAGTTTCACCACTTCATTTACAGCACCTCCTCCTTGTGCTGTCGTTTGTAATATCTCCGCAATCTCGACCATTCCGACTGCCTGTGATCCCGCAACGCAAGAATATGATCTGAGTGGAACTGTCACATTTTCAAATGCTCCCACTACCGGAACACTCACTATCAGCAATTCATGCGGTGGCCCTCCTGTGGTTCTCAATGCACCTTTCACCAGTCCTGCCGCTTATAGTTTTTTGAATATGAATTCTAACGGTGCTGGATGTACTGTCACTGCTGTTTTTTCAGCCGATGCCACCTGCACTTTCACACAAAACTATACAGCGCCTGCACCATGTCTCGTGGTTTGTTCCATTACTGCTTTATCCGCAACTCCGACGGCTTGTGATCCTGCGACAAATAACTATTCCGTTACGGGAAGCGTTTCTTTTACAAGTCCGCCAACAACCGGAACATTAACTATTTCAAGCTCATGCGGAGGATCCTCACAAGTATTCAATGCACCGTTTCCAAGTCCGCTTGCCTATGCACTGAACGGCTTATCTTCGAATGGTGCTGCATGTACTGTAACAGCAGTCTTCTCTGCCGATCCAACCTGTAACTTCACAACAAATTATACAGCGCCCGCTTCCTGTTCTCCTTGTCCCGTAACTGCTGGTAATAACGGACCACTTTGCGAAGGTGCAACGCTGAATCTGACAGCCAGCAATGTGGCAGGTGCGACTTACAGCTGGACTGGTCCTTCCGGATTCACTTCTTCTCTTCAAAATCCTGTTGTAACGAATGTAACACCAGCAATGGCAGGTCTTTATACGGTGACAGTTAATCAGGTTGGCCCTCCTTCCTGCAGCAGTTCAGCCACTACTACTGTTGTAATCAATGCGAAGCCGGTTGTAACAGTAAATTCACCAACAACGTGCAACGGAGTTCCGGCAACACTTACTGCTACCGGAGCAACGAGTTATGTATGGTCAACTTCTGCATTAACTCCTTCGATATCCGTCCCTGGCACCTCTGCAACCTATACAGTTGTTGGTTCATCAAATGGATGTCTGGACACAGCCATTGCCACTGTTACAGCTACACCTCCACCGAATGTAAGTTTTATTTCAAATGTGACCGGTGGATGTAATCCTGTTTTAGTGACGTTCATAGCTGACACAACAGGTAATACCGGAGCTTCCTATACATGGAACTTTGGAGACGGCAGTGTTGGCGCAGGTTTTAATCCTACACATCTTTATGTTACCAATGGATGCCATACTGTTGTTTTAACAGTTAGTTTTTCATCTGGCTGCTCTTCTACCGATTCGGTTGTTTGCATGATCAATGTGACACCTCAACCGGATGCAAATTTTATCGCAACACCAAATATCATCGATGTTCTGCATCCAACCATTTCATTCACGAATCTTTCTGCCTATTCTACACAGTGGTTGTGGAATTTTGGCGATACGACAATTTCCACCCTTGAAAACCCTGTACATAATTTTCCTTATATCGGCACTTATCCTGTGACGCTCTACGCGATGAACGCTTATGGCTGTATTGATTCAATTACTTATTCAATTACCGTTAAGGACATCACCACTGTTTATATCCCGAATGCATTCTCACCAAATGGTGACGGCGTGAATGATGTTTTTATGGTCGAAACGCATGGGGTGCTGGCAGATAATTTCGAAATGCTCATCTTCGATCGATGGGGAAACCGGCTTTACAAAACAATAGACATCAACAAAGGTTGGAATGGTGCAATTGACAATGACGGACCAGTAGTTCAGATCGATGTTTATGTTTATAAAGTTGCCTATCGCGATCTGGAAGGAAGAAAGCACAAAGCGATAGGTCACATCACCATTATAAAATAATATATTTTTAAAGCCTTAAGGATCAGAATGATTATAAAACATGAATAACTTATAGAGGTTGACATGCAACCATTGAACTCTTTATTCCATCAAAACTCAGGCAGTTAAAATAACAAACAACCAAAATCAAAAATTACAAACCATGAAAAAGATAATCACATTCGTTTTAGTTTTATTTGCAACAATAGCGAGCGCACAAAAAATCAGCTTTAACAGCACAAATGCAAAGCAAACAGCTGGTATTCATACTCAGTTTAATTGCATAGTTGAATTTACAGCTAAGCAGGATGCAAAAAACCTCGTGGAGCAGTTTAAAGCGACTCCGGGTGTTTTAAAGGTGGATGCAAAAAACGCGACCGCATCAACAGTAGAGCTAATCATCATCACTGATGAAAAGAACAACATTACTATCCTGCAGAATGCACTTAAGACTGCCGGAATCAGCAAAGTAACCTATGATAAAAAAGAAGTTTCTTCCGGAGAATTAAATAACGTTATAAAGTCCAAGTAGTAAAATATAATAAATCCATCGTCCAACTTTTTTCATGAAAAAATTATCTCTACTCCTCTGTTTCATTGTTTTAATTTCCTACGGCAACCGGTCTTTTGCCCAGGGAACCTGCGCTTCGGCACAACCCTTTTGTACCTCAACAGGAGTAACTTTTCCTGCATCTACCACCACTACCGCTCCGGCAGGACCTAATTATGGCTGTCTTGGATCACAACCAAATCCGGCCTGGTACTATTTGAATGTGGCTACATCCGGAAATATTCAGATCGGGCTTTCCAGTTCACCAGCGGTAGATATCGATTTTATTGCCTGGGGGCCTTTCGCAACCCAGGGAGCTATGTGTTCTGCCATATTTGGTGGCGCATCTGCTTTTGATTGCAGCTTTTCTGCGGCACCCACTGAACAGGTAGATATTACAGGAGCCGTTGCCGGACAATGGTACATGGTAATGATCACTAACTTTTCCGGATTACCAACAAACATTACAGCCTCTGCTCAAAATGCACCGGGTGCCGACGGAACAACCAACTGCGCCATTCTTTGTAACATGACCGCACTTACTAGGGTTGTAGGGCCTTGTGTTTCGCCTGCAAATACATTTTCATTGACGGGACAAGTGACAGTGACATATCCACCTACCACCGGAACATTAACTGTTTCGACTTCCTGTGGAGGATCAGTAACGTATTCGCCTCCTTTTACAAGCCCCATCAATTATACTATACCAGGAATACCCGCTACAGGGGGAGCCTGTACAGTCACTGCCACTTTTTCAGCAGATCCTACCTGTACGCTAACCTTGTCATTTACTTCTCCCGCCCCCTGTATAGGTTGTACCATTACCGCCGGCAATACGGGGCCTGTTTGTTCCAGTTCTCCTTTTAATCTTACCGCGACAACAGTAGCAGGCGCAACGTATTCATGGACGGGGCCGGGTGGATTTACATCAACTCTTCAAAACCCAACAGGCGTTACTGCACCCGCAACAGCAGGAACTTACAACTATACTGTAACAGCAACAGTAGGCGGAACAACTTGTACATCAACAACAGTTGTAACAGTAAATCCTCGTCCGGTTGTTACTGCTGAAGCCAACGTTGTTGTATGTGCTGGCGCAGCGATCCCTTCCAATGGATTTGTGAGTACACCTGCAGGAGCCACGTTTTCATGGGCGAATTCAAACACAGGGATTGGACTTGCAGCAACCGGTACCACAACCGTTCCGGCCTTCACGGCAGTGAATGGAACAGGTAGCCCGATTACGTCAACAATCACTGTTACTCCAACCCTTGCTGGTTGCACAGGAACACCTATTACATATACCATCACTGTTAATCCTCAACCAACTTCAACATTTACTTCATCACCAAATCAATGTCTGACAGGTAACACTTTTAATTTCACAAACACCGGATCAAGTGGTGCAGGCTATACTTATTCCTGGGCGTTTGCAGGAGGAACACCGGCAACTTCCGCCCTTAATAATCCAACAGGGGTAACCTTTAGTACGGTCGGGTCTCATACGATCACTCATACTGTAACTGCTCCGGGCGGTTGTACTTCTACTACTACTTCAAATATTATTATCTACCCGATGCCGACTGCTGTAACTTCAACAACAGTGGCTGCAACATGTGGGATGAATAATGGATCAATTACCATAACGGGAGCAACGGGTGGAACAGCACCTTATACTTATTCTGTTGATGGAAGTGCTTTCTCAGGTACAACCAATTATACCGGTCTTGCTGCTGGAAGTCATACCATCATTGTACAAGATGTGAATGGTTGTCAGTTCACTACCACAGTTACAATAACAACAGCTGCAGGCCCTACTGCACTTGTGGTTTCAAGTGTAAATGCCACCTGCGGAGCATCTAACGGAATCATTAATATTGGAGCAACTACAGGCGGTTCTGGTCCTTACACTTATTCTGTAAACGGAAGTGGATTCAGCGGAACAGTAAGTTATCCCGGCTTTGCAGCAGGAACCTATACGGTAATTGTTCGTGATGCGAATAACTGCCAGTTTACAACTTCTATCACTGTAGTAAACACTCCCGGTCCAACAGCACTTGCCTCTACAACAATCAATTCCACTTGTGGAGCAAGCAACGGAACAATCAACCTTGGAGCAGTTACTGGCGGAACAGCACCGTATACATATTCCATTAACGGTAGTGCGTTTACTTCAACAACATCCTACACCGGACTTGCTGCAGGAACTTATACAATCATCGTAAGAGATGCAAACAATTGTCAGTTCACGATTACGGTTACGGTTGTAAACACACCCGGGCCGACCGCTCTCGCTATCACAGCAGGGCAGTCCACTTGTGGTGCAAGTAATGGAACAATCACGATCGGAGCAACTACAGGAGGTACCGCACCTTATGTTTATTCTGTTGCAGCCAGTCCATTCACCTCTACGACAGCTTATTCAGGCTATGCAGCAGGAACTTATACAGTAATTGTTAGAGATATAAACAACTGTACTTTTACTACGACCATTACAATTACAAATTCAGCAGGACCGACAGCGTTGGTTGTGAACAGCACCAATTCAAGCTGTGGAGCAAGCAATGGTACTGTAACAATCGGAGCCGTAACAGGAGGAGTTCCTGCTTACACTTATTCATTTAACGGAAGTCCGTTCAGCTCCACCACAAATTACACCGGGGTTGCTTCAGGTACATATACTGTAATTGTACGAGATGTAAATAATTGCCAGTTTACAACTACAGTAACGG
>JALYRR010000316.1:0-1857 GCA_030855265.1 Bacteroidota bacterium
TGTCTGCCGCAAGAAAGGACGATTATAAAAATATAAAACTGGCTTCTTTCATCACCTTATTGTTGGGGATCGCCTTTGTGGTCTGTCAGTTTAAGGCCTGGGGAGAATTAGTGGATCAGAAGGTGTTTTTTGCGGGACGAGACAGCAATGCAGCCGGGTCATTCCTGTATGCACTTACGGGGCTGCATATGGCCCACATGGCTGGAGGGATCTTAGCCCTGTTGTTCGTATGGGTAAAGGCAATGCGCCAGAAATACAGCTCGGGGAATTTGCTTGGGATAAGGGTTTGCGCCATTTTTTGGCATTTTTTGGATGTTTTGTGGATTTATTTGTTTTTATTTTTAATCTTTGTGCGTTGAAAATTTAATCAAAAATTCGCATATTAGCACCCGAATAAGCCCTGTCATATTCAGTAAATGATCAGGTAAAAAAGAAAAGCATTATTTAACACGTTCATTCAGTTAAAATTTAAATTGCAAATTATGTCAGGTCACGCAGTAACAGAAACAGAGTCAGATTCAGCATGGAGTGGTGGTAAATCACCATTTGGCGTAAGTTACGGAAAGGTGTTTATGTGGTTCTTCCTTGTGTCGGATGCATTGACCTTCTCCGGATTATTGGTTGCTTACGGTTTCATGCGTCACAAGCATCCTGAAGTATGGCCGAATCCGGGCGATGTGTTTACTCACTTTCCTTTTTATGAAGGACATATTCCTTTGGCCTATGTAGGTTTAATGACCCTGATCCTCATCATGTCATCCGTTACAATGGTATTGGCTGTTGAAGCAGGTCACAGAAATGATAAGAAAAAAGTGACGATCTGGTTGTTTTTAACCATCATTGGTGGTGCAATGTTCGTGGGTTCTCAGGCATGGGAGTGGTATCACTTCATCGTTGGAACAGATCACGGAGCTATCCGCAGTGTGTTTGAAAACGGACAATGGGTTGAGAAAACAGTTTACGGGGCTACCATGACAGTTAATGAATACGGGTTACCAGTGTTTGCCAACTTCTTTTTCTTCATTACCGGATTCCACGGGTTCCACGTATTCAGCGGGGTTATCATCAATATTGTGATCTTTACAAATGTTGTAAAAGGAACCTATGAAAAACGCGGACACTACGAAATGATCGAGAAGACCGGATTATACTGGCACTTTGTGGATCTTGTGTGGGTATTCGTATTTACCTTCTTCTATTTATTGTAACTGGTATTCTATCACAGGTCAATCATATATAGTATCAGGTTTGTTTTAAGAATTAAAAAAAAGATATATGTCAGAATTTCACGATGATTACCCACAGTATGAGTTCATGGCTCACCACAGTGAAGAAGAAGGAAAAAAGAAACGCAAGAAACTTTGGTTGGTTTTCTGGATCATGCTTGCTGTTACAATTGTTGAGCTTATCATCGGATTCCAGGCTGCAGCATGGGGTTTGCTGAATGAAGACAGAACATCATCAGGAACGTTAAAATTCATCTTTATCGGTCTTACTGTTCTGAAAGCTTTTTACATCGTATTCAGCTTTATGCACCTTGGACATGAGAAGAAAGCCTTCAAATATTCTGTTCTTGCTCCATACCTTGTTTTCATCCTTTACCTTGTGTATATCATTGTAGGAGAAGCAAACTACAGTCTTATTCACAAAGAAAAAATGGATGACCTGATCGTTAAGCAAAAGCTTGAATTGAATGAGGCAGCAAAGTCTGGTCACGGACATGAAGCAGGCCCCGCTCACGAAGGTGATAAGCACGAAGGTGAAAAGCACGATGATGCTGCGAAACCTGCAGAAGAACATCACTAAAATATTTTATAATAATAAAGAAGGCTTCGCAAACGCGAAGCCTTTTTTGTT
>JALYRR010000316.1:1867-2891 GCA_030855265.1 Bacteroidota bacterium
GTTTGTACTTTTGAATCGTTTTACAAAAATATTTCCGTGAAAAAACGAACTGTCATCCTCCTCATTCTTTTATTTCTCTTGAGTTTTCCTTCTGTGCTGTATGTAGTGCTTACCACCGGGAAACATAATTTTATTCATCTTCCTTTTCTGGGAGAAAAAAGCCCCGGAGTCAACGGAAAAGATACCATTTACCACAGCATTCCGCCTTTCTCCTTTATTAATCAGGATGGTAAAACCATTACTGATAAAACATATGAAGGGAAGATCTATGTTGCTGATTATTTTTTTGCAACGTGTCAGAGTATTTGTCCGAAAATGGCTACACAGCTTCTGCGAGTGCAGGACAAGTTTGCTTACACGAATGGATTGGTTCAGATCCTTTCTCATACCGTAGATCCGGAGCACGATTCTGTTCCTGTTTTAAAAGCGTATTCAGAAATGATTCATGCGGATACGAAGATCTGGAATTTTGTGACCGGTGATAAAAAAGAATTGTATGAAATCGCAAGAAGCGGTTATCTCGTAAATGCGCTTGAAGGCGATGGCGGCCCGGAAGATTTTATTCATAGTGAACTTTTTGTGCTCGTAGATAAAGAAAAACATATCCGCGGAATCTACGATGGTACCGATATTAAAGCCGTGAATGATCTGCTGGATGATATCAAAGTACTGATCGCGGAGTACACCATCCTTGAAACGAAGAAAACAAAAGAATAATAATTAAACACATTAAAGAGATGAATGAACGTTTTGTATTCAGGCTGATTATGGCGGTATCGGCAGTTGTGCTGATAGCAGTTGTAATATTAAACAGGAAAGTCCTGCCTGTTCCTGAAGTAATTCCGGGATTCGTTTACAGCCTTCCGAAGCTGAATGCTTTTCTGAATGGTTCCTGCAGTTTGCTGTTGCTGTTGTCTTTGTATTATATCCGAAAGAAAAATATTCAGATGCATAAGAGGATCAACATTTTTACCTTTTGTTTGTCGGCATTATTCCTTGTGTCCTACATAACCTATCACTGGAT
>JALYRR010000317.1 GCA_030855265.1 Bacteroidota bacterium
GTCCTGTACCGCTATGTCGTACCCGCTTCTTTTGCTGTAGGCAGAATCCACATAAAGCCAATCAAGGGAGTCCGCTGCGTTGATCCTTCCATAGTGTAGAAAAGATTGAGTCGGAGGTGTTCCGTCAAATGAATAATTAAAATATTCACCTGCAAAATATACATTATCAAACGTGTCCAGGTCAATCCCGTTTATATGACCAAAGTTTTCTGAGAGCAATGTTGTAAAAACAGTTCCATCATTACTTAACTTTTTTAACTTTCCGTACCAGGCGGCATTCCAATATTGGTTAAGAGTATAAAGAATTTCATTCTCGGAATTGACCATCATATTTGATGAATAACAGGCATAACCATGAGACTCTACAGAGCTGATCCATTTCATATTAAACGAGCTGTCCATTTTTATGAACCATCCAGAATAATAATTTTCAATAATAGCTGTATCGATCTGCACCTTTCCATGAACACCTGCTAATAAAATAATATCATTGTTATGATCAGTTTCAATTTCAAGCCCTGTGGACCCACAATCTATATCTGAACAACCCATGAAATTTGAAAAAAATGAATTTAAAAAATTACCTGAAAGATCATATCTCGCTATAAAGAGGTCGCGATTAGTGCTTTTGGGAATAAGTGTTCCTGAATAATCCGTTGGGCCGGACGAACATCCGGTTATTAAAAGGTTAGAATTTTTCTCTATACAAATATCTCCTCCGGAATCCTTCCCTGAACTTGCAATCATTTTTACCCAGATAAAAGTCCCATTGCTATTATATTTAGCAATTAAAATATCGTCATCACCACTTCCAGAAATAAGTGTTCCCTCGAAGGTTATTGAACAACAAAAATTTGCAATGAAGTAAATGTGATCTTCAAAACAGATAACCGATTGAAGTTCTATTCCGGGGAAATATTTTTGCCAGAGTAATTGTCCTTCATAATCATATTTAGCCACGTTGCTTCGGTGCTTGGTATATGTATAAACATGATTATTGTTATCTTTAATCAAATTGATTACTCCGTCGGACGAAACAAGAGTGTCCCACATCCAATTCTGGCTAAAGGAGTTTTCGAAAATAAAAAGGCTAATGAGAATTAGTACGATTTTTTTCATTTCTATCATTTAACTTTCTTTTGAACCCAAAAACATATCCAGCATCCTACCTTGAAAATTGTATAGTTTAACCACTATTTTATCCAGTTGACCGTAGTGCAAAAAGATCACTGGGTAAAAATTCCACATCGTAATTTATTGGGAATCCCAATGTTACAATGCTTGCAAACCCATAAAATAAAATTATCTTTGCAGCCTTATAATCACCTGCGCCCGTTTGTTGGGGTGTTTGGAAAAAGAAAAACTATGATCAAGATCACTCTACCCGATGGTTCCATTCGTGAATATGAAAAAGGAACTTCTGCGCACCAGGTCGCACTCTCCATCTCCGAAGGATTAGCCAGAAATGTACTTGCTGCCAAAATAAACGGCGATGTTGTCGATTCCAATCGCCCTATCAATGAGGATTCCAGGCTGCAACTATTAACATGGAACGATGCTGAAGGAAAAGCTACTATGTGGCATTCTTCTGCTCACTTACTTGCTGAAGCGCTTGAAGCTCTTTATCCGGGAACTAAATTCGGGATCGGTCCTGCTATTGAAAGCGGATTCTATTACGACATCGACCTTGGCGGAAAAGCATTCACTCAGGAGGATTTCAAAAAAGTGGAAGACAAAGTCCTTGAGCTTGCACGCCTCGGAAACACCTATAACCGCAAAGAGATTTCTAAAGCGGATGCTGTTGCCTATTTTAAGGAAAAAGGCGATGAATACAAGCTTGACCTTCTGGAAGGATTGCAGGACGGACAGATCACTTTCTATACACAAGGTAATTTCACAGATCTTTGTCGCGGTCCGCACATCCCGAACACAGGTTTCATCAAAGCAGTAAAGCTGATGAATGTTGCCGGTGCCTACTGGAGAGGTGATGAAAAAAATAAAATGCTGACCCGTGTTTATGCTGTCACATTCCCAAAACAAAAAGACCTTACAGATCACTTATTGCTGCTTGAAGAAGCTAAAAAACGCGATCATCGTAAGTTGGGCAAAGAGCTTGAACTATTCGCATTTTCCGAAAAGGTTGGAATGGGCCTTCCGCTCTGGTTGCCGAAAGGTGCCGCTTTGCGTGAGCGTCTTGTTCAGTTCTTACAGAAAGCACAGATCAAATCGGGCTATCAGCCGGTGATTACACCGCATATTGGGAACAAGCAATTGTATGTAACATCCGGGCATTATGAAAAATACGGAGCAGATTCATTTCAGCCGATCCGCACTCCTCGTGAAGATGAAGAGTTTTTCCTGAAGCCGATGAACTGTCCGCATCATTGCGAGATCTATAAAACATCACCGAAATCATACAAAGATCTGCCGGTTCGTTATTCTGAATTCGGAACTGTCTATCGTTATGAGCAGGCTGGAGAATTGCATGGATTGACCCGTGTTCGTGGATTTACACAGGATGATGCGCATTTATTTTGTCGCCCCGATCAGGTAAAGGAGGAATTCTGTAAGGTAATTGATCTTGTGTTGTATGTATTCAAAGCACTTGATTTTACGGACTATACAGCTCAAATTTCCCTGAGGGATCCTGAGAATAAGACAAAGTATATTGGAAGCGATGAAAACTGGAAATTGGCTGAGCAGGCCATCATAGAGTCCGCTGCTGAAAAAGGTTTAAAGACAGTTGTGGAATTGGGAGAAGCCGCGTTTTACGGTCCGAAGCTGGATTTTATGGTAAAAGATGCGATTGGCAGAAGATGGCAATTGGGAACGATCCAGGTGGATTACAATTTACCGGAGCGTTTTGAGCTGGAATATACAGGAG
>JALYRR010000318.1 GCA_030855265.1 Bacteroidota bacterium
GTTTCCGAAAGAATCCACATAGATCACACTGCCGCGAATATTATCACCCATGGAAGCTGCACGGAAAGGAATCCGTTGAAGTAAGGTGTCTTTTGCAATGCCAAGTGATTCAAGTGAAGCGCCACTCGCCAGGTCACAGGCGGCTTTCGCAAAAATATCCCTCACAGGAAAGCTCAGATTTTGCCCCTCTTCCACAAATAACCCGCTGATCCGGGAAGGTGTTTCATCAAAAAGCAACGAAAATATTCCGTTGTCGGCACCGATAAAATAATGTCCGTTCGCCTCCAGTGCAACAAAACCTGCATTGGCGTATTCTGTGATCAGTCCGATAATATGGATGGTTCCCGGTGGAAAATCGGGGTAAGCAGCCTTCAGAATAAATGAAGCATCCTGGATATTGAATTTTTCGATCTGATGGGAAATGTCTATGATAGCAGCCTGTGGCAGGCGGGTGAGAATGGCACCTTTAACGGCACTCGCGTAGTGATCTTTCAATCCAAAATCGGTAGTGAGTGTTATGATCGCCATTGTTAGTAAATTGTAATTTATTCGCGCCCCTGCATTCCTTTATAAAAGGCAAAAATATGCTATTTTTGTGCTTGAAAAAATTATAATTGAAATTAGCTTCATCCGAACATAAATCAATCCTGCATTGAGCGAAAAAAAAATCATACTAGAAGACATTGCGCCGGTTGATTTGTATGGTGTTAACGATTCAAAATTGGAACTTATTAAAAAGAGGTTTCCAAAAATAAAGATTGTTGCCCGTGGAGAGATCATAAAAGCAAATGGTGAAGAAGAAGACCTGAATCAGCTTGAACTGGTGATCAACGTGTTGGCTGCTTATTTCAATCGTTATGGCAACCTGACGGATAATGCTGTTGAGCAAATTCTTGGCGGAGGTGCTAAGGCGCGTAAAGATGGCAGTTCTGAAGAGGTGAATGCTGATGATGTTCTTGTGTTCGGGAATGGCGGAATGATCATTAAGGCAAAAACTGAAAATCAGCGCAGAATTGTTGAAGGGATTGGAAAGAACGATATGGTTTTTGCGATCGGCCCTGCCGGTACCGGTAAAACCTACACAGCAGTTGCCTTAGCTGTAAGAGCATTAAAGAATCGTGAAGTTAAAAAGATCATACTCACGCGTCCTGCTGTAGAAGCGGGAGAAAATCTGGGATTCCTTCCAGGTGATCTGAAAGAAAAACTGGATCCGTATCTTCAGCCATTGTACGATGCCTTATACGATATGATCGCTCCTGAAAAACTTAGTTACTACATAGAGAATAAAGTGATCCAGATTGCACCTCTGGCTTTCATGAGAGGAAGAACGCTTGATAATGCTTTTGTGATTCTTGATGAGGCGCAGAATGCAACCGAAGCGCAGTTAAAAATGTTTCTGACAAGGATGGGTTCATCGGCTAAATTTGTTATCACCGGGGATGTCACTCAGATCGATCTTCCGAAACATCAACCATCAGGCCTTCCGCAGGCAATCAAGTATCTAACAAATGTGGAAGGGATTTCACTTATTCACCTGGACGGATCGGATGTGATCCGTCATAAACTGGTAAAGAAAATTGTAGAAATTTATGATTTGAACAGTCCAAAGAATTAAATAATAATCTAAAACCAACCTTATGAACGCAATTACAGAAACAACATTTAATTTCCCCAAACAAAAAAGTTTTTATAAAGGAAAGGTGAGAGATGTGTATAATATTGATGATACACAATTGGTGATGATCGTAAGCGACAGAATCTCTGCATTTGATGTGGTGCTGCCGAAAGGAATTCCATACAAAGGACAAGTACTTAATCAAATCGCTGCAAAATTTTTAAAAGCAACGGAAGACATTGTTCCAAACTGGGTGATCTCTGTTCCTGATCCGATGGTAACCGTGGGTCATTTTTGTGAACCGTTTAAAGTGGAAATGGTGATCAGGGGTTATTTATCAGGTCATGCTTGGAGAGAATATAAGTCAGGAAAACGGACGATTTGCGGAGTTTCAATGCCTGAAGGACTTAAAGAAAATGATAAATTTCCAGAGCCGCTTATCACACCTACTACGAAAGCTTCGGTAGGTCATGATGAAGACATTTCAAGAGAAGAAATCCTGAAGCAGGGAATTGTTTCTGAAGAAGATTATAGCCAGCTTGAAAAATATACGAGAGCTGTTTTTCAACGCGGCACTGAGATCGCGGCAAAAATGGGATTGATTCTGGTGGATACCAAATATGAATTTGGAAAAAAGGATGGAAAAATCTTTCTTATTGACGAGATCCATACTCCGGATTCCTCTCGTTATTTCTACAAAGAAGGATATGACGAGCGTCAGAAAAATGGCGAAGCTCAAAAGCAGTTGTCAAAGGAGTTTGTTCGTGAATGGTTGATGGAAAATGGTTTTCAGGGGAAGGACGGACAGAAGATCCCGGAAATGACCACTGAAATTATTTCTTCCATTTCTGAAAGATACATTGAGTTGTATGAGCAAATTGTAGGAGAGAAATTTATAAAGGCAGATGTTGAAAATGTAACGGATCGGGTAGAACAAAATATCAGGAAATTTCTGAATTAGTCTTTTATTTCTTCTGGGTCTTCCGGGTGTTAACAAAAAAGAGAAGCAATTAGGCTTCTCTTTTTTTGTTGACATGAAGAATAAGAAATTTTAAGGTTGGCAAATCGGATCAAGCGTTGTAGTTCCTGAAACGGTATTGTTAGAAATTTTACATTCAACAGCTACCTGCGACACCGTGAGGTCTTTATTGTTACCTATGTTATTTTCAGCGATTGTAACATATTTATCATTTTCCGATTTCACATTTCCATTGAAATTATTTCCACCCAAATCGATCATCATCATCCCGTTGGTTGAGAAC
>JALYRR010000319.1 GCA_030855265.1 Bacteroidota bacterium
TATCACGACAGATACTGCACCAAAAGTAGAGGATTGCTGATGAGTGCTGAAAACAGAGCCGACGAGGACACCAAATCCCGTAGCGGCAAGGCCTGTAGATAGAGCAATTATAAATAAAGAAGTAAGGCTTGAGCCGATCACGAGTGTGGGAAGTCCAAGTACCGGTAAAAAATAAATGCCCACCATCAGCATTAAAAAACATTGCAGAAGGCAGATAAGTAAATAAGCGCTGATCTTTCCGGCCAAGACTGTCATGTAGCTTCCCGGCATTGTAAGGATACGGGTATAACTGCCGTCATCTCTTTCTTTGATAATGCTGCCCGCCATGGAGATCACAATGAAAAACATTCCGAAAATTGTCCAGGCAGGAACATTGTGCTGTACTGAATTTAGTTTTAAAGCTTCCTGAGGTGTATCGACTGTACTAATTTCAGTAAAAACAACGAATTCTTTCATGGATTCTTCCTTCTTGATTTCTGCACCGTCTTTGTTGAGTTCTTTGCTGAAAAATGCAAGTAAGGTTTGTGTCTCCAGTTTGGAAACAGATTGTTTCAGTGAACTGAGGATGGATGCCTTGAATGATTTTTTTGTATCTGGGGCAAATAAGATCTTTAGATTTGAAGGAAGCGATAATGCAGGATCAGGAAGTGAAGCGGAATCTTTTAAACCGGCAGCGGAAAGTTTTTCAGAAACGAATTCATTTACCCGGGCGTTAAGTTCTTCTGATGCATTTTCGGGAATGATGATAGCGATCTCAAATTCTCCGGCTTTGATCTGTTGTTTTACTTCAGCTTCCGACCGTTCCTGCTGAGTGATCTCAAAGATCTTAGATTCCCTGATTCCTTTTTCAATAGATGTTCCGAGTTCACCTTTATCATTGTTTACAATCAGTAATGGGATCTTTAATTCCTGGTAATCACGGAAAGGAGCATCCTGAATTACAGCCATGATTGCGATCATAGCGACCGGCATCAGGAACATAATAGCAAGGCCTCCTCTGTCGCGAAGCAGAATCAGTAATTCCTTTTGTATGGTTGAAAATAAGCGTAGCAAGATGTTTTATAAGTCAATTTTAATTAATCCATTCTTTCTCTAGTCTTTAGTCTTTAGTCTCTAGTCTAGTCTTTAGTCTCTAGTCTTTAGTATTAAGTCTCTAGACTAATGACTCAAGACTATCGACTCCGGGTTTGCTTAATCTCTGAGTTTTTTGCCGGTTTGTTTCAGGAATAGTTGTTCCAGATTTTCAGTTCCGTTTTCTTTTACAAGTATTTTCGGAGCACCTTTCAAAATGATGGAACCCTGATCAATGATCGCGATTTCTGTACAAAGATTTTCTGCTTCTTCCATTAAATGTGATGTATACACAATGGTCATCCCGTTTTTATTCAATGTATGAAGATGTTCGGTGATCACTCCTCTGGATTGTACATCTACGCCCACAGTAGGTTCATCCAAAAATAGAATCTCAGGTTGATGAAGAATTCCTGCGATCAGGTTGATTCTTCGTTTCATGCCTCCTGAAAAAGTCGACACTTGCTTATTTTGTTGAGGGGATAATCCGAAAACAGAAAGATGTTCTTCAATATTTTTTTTTAATGAGTTTCCTTTTAATCCATACATGTTTCCGATGTAACGGAGATTTTCAAACGCTGTAAGAGAAGGGTAGAGGGCAATATCCTGAGGAACCACTCCGATTTTTTGTTTGATGGATTCTGAATCTTTTTCAAAACCTTTTCCTAAAACATTCACTGTTCCGGAACTGGGTCGGATCAATCCGCAGAGTATAGAGATGGTAGTTGTTTTGCCAGCACCGTTGGGACCAAGCAAACCAAAAATGGAACCTCTGGAAATATGAAATGATATATTATTTACAGCAGGCTGTGGGGAACCTTTGTACACTTTTTTCAGCTGATCCACCTGGATGGCAAATTCCTGGTTGTCCATGTATGGTTTAAGAAGTGGGTTCGTCTTTTTTCAGGAAGATCTTCATTTCACATTCTGCAATTACTTCACCTTCAGAAGTAGTTTTTCCTGTGATTAGAGTGACATCAAAAATTACCTGTTGAATGATAACTTCGGTAACAAGTTCGGAACCTGCAACCGGTAATTTATGAATAAGCAATTTTTTAATTGCTCCGATATAACCAACAGGCGGTTTTACTTTTTCACCTGTTTTTTCCATTTGTGAAACCATATATCCAACACGCAATGCAGCGGTTTGGGCGATGTTCTCAACGATGCCGGGCTCACGAAAAAAGCCATCTCGAAAAAAAAGATTTTCTTCTTTTATGGAAAAACCGGAAATGGTGGTGGTGTCATCATTGAACCAGAGTTTATCCACCATTTCTATAGGAGGCTTCTGCGGGATTAGCGCAGAAACTTCAGAACCTTGAATGATGGGAGACTCAGGTAATTTTATCATACAACAGTTAACAGGGCATTCGCATAGGAAAAACGTGCACTTTCAGGAACGGTAAGAGCGATCTTCTGACCTTTCTTCAATTTTCCGGAGTTCATCAGTTCTTCAAGAGCGATAAAAATAGAAGCAGCGCCCATATTTCCAACTGCGGCAAGGTTGACGAACCATTTTTCAGGAGGAAGTCCAACACCATATTTTTTCATTTCATCATCCACTTTGGAGCGGAAATATTCTGATGAGATATGAGGAAGGAACCAGTCAATGCTTTGTGGATCTACCTTGTGTTTTTTAAATAGCTCAACATATTTTTGAGTACCAAGTCTTGCGATGTTTTTATCCAGCAAACGGGTATCCTGTTTCATGGCGAAAATTGATTTTTCAAGCCATTCTTTCGGAGTAAATTATGAATAACCGTGTAAGTTAGCTTCTTCTTCTTTGTCGGCTCCCAGATACAT
>JALYRR010000015.1 GCA_030855265.1 Bacteroidota bacterium
GGTATTAACTTTATCTGATCCATCAGGAAATATAATTGATCAGAAAGAGATTCTGCCCATGCAGCTTAACAACACATTTGGACGGCGGAGTGATGGAACCAACAACTGGTATTATTTTGATACGCCAAG
The DNA here is from genome assembly GCA_030855265.1 of Bacteroidota bacterium. Taxonomy (GTDB): domain Bacteria; phylum Bacteroidota; class Bacteroidia; order 2-12-FULL-35-15; family 2-12-FULL-35-15; genus 2-12-FULL-35-15. Next base: position 130 of record JALYRR010000015.1, read on the forward strand.
TCCTGACACCACAAACATGCTGTCAGCTTATTATACAGGTTATACCGACAAACCCATTTTCTCCAAACCTGCGGGATTTTATACCGGAAGTCAGGTTTTAGCACTCAATACCATGGACGGAGTTGTCCGTTATACATTGAACGGAGCTGATCCTGATCAGACTTCCGCTCTATTTACCGGTGCCTTAACAATCGATACTACAACTGTGGTAAGAGCGCGAACATTCTCCTCTGATCCACTCAAGCTTCCGGGAGAGATCGTAACGAATACCTATTTTATAAATGAATCCATTTCACTTCCTGTCGTTTCTTTAACAAGCGATCCGTATAATCTATTCGATTATTATTATGGGATCTATGTGATGGGGCCCAACGCCGATACGACCAGTATTCCTTTTCACGGAGCTAACTTTTGGCAAGGATGGGAACGTCCGGGTAACATTGAATTTTTTGAAGATCAGGAAACGTTCGGCTTCGAAACTCCTGCCTCAATTGCTATCCAGGGCAATTATTCCAAAGCATGGCCGCAACGGGGATTTGCCGTTAAAGCAAAAGAAAATTTTAATGGCTCTACCATAAATTATCCTTTGTTTCCGGATAAGCTCATCACAGAATACAAATCCTTTAATATCAGGAATGCCGGTTCTGACTGGAATGGATGCCATATGCGCGACCGATTCAACCAGAAGGTTGTACAGAATAAAACTAACCTCGATATAATGGATGGAAGACCTTGTGTTCTTTTTATCAATGGTGTCTATTGGGGCGTATACGAATTAAGAGAAAAACAGGATAAGGATTATATAGAAAACAATAGCGGAGTATCGGCAGACAAAATTGACTTTCTACAATTTGACGGATCTATCATTGAAGGAAGCAATACAGAGTTCCTGAACATGTCCGCCTTTATCGGTAACAATGATATGAGCATTCCGGCAAATTATTCTTTAGCTAAGAATATGCTCGATATTGAAAATTTCTGTGATTACTTTATTACAGAAACGTTTGTCGTGAACATTGACTGGTTGGGTTCTTATACCAACAACATCAAATTCTGGCGGCCAAATAATCCTCCGGGGAAATGGAGATATGTATTGTGGGACACTGACCTTTCCATGGGGTTTGCAGAGCCACTTGGAACTGGCTATGACACGATGAATATGCTGAGTATTGCCATCGATCCGACAACGCTTAATCCTCATTCAACCATACTGAAAGGGTTGCTCGACAATACGGAATTCAAAAACTATTTTGTTGACCGTTATGCTGATCTGATGAACACAATTTTCCAACCTGCAGAAATGCAAAAAAAAGCATTTGAACTCAGGGATGAAATGTCACCCGAAATGGGACGTCATTTTAATTTATGGGGTGGCACTTCCCCACTTCCAGGATTTATTGGAAATTCTGTAGACGTCTTATCCTGGGAATCGGCAATTGACACGATGCTTAATTTTGGCTCTGAAAGAATCATGAATGCGCGCAACTACATTCAAAGTGAATTCGGTCTGGTAAAACAAGTAGATGTCACTCTGGATGTGGTTCCAGCGAACGCGGGTAAGATCAAAATAAGTACAATTGTACCGGAGGGTTTACCCTGGACAGGTGTTTATTTTGATGGGGTTCCGGTTACACTAACTGCACTTGCAAATCCCGGTTATGAGTTTAAATTCTGGGAAAAGAATTCTAATCTTTCAATGAATGATTCAATCTCCGAAATCACACTGAATATAGACTCTTCAGATGTTTTCAAGGCACATTTTACAACGCTGGAAAACAATCTTGATGTTTTCCCCAACCCTTTTAGTGATCACTTAACAATTAATTTTCAATTACCTGAAGCCCTGCAAGTAAGCCTGAAAATGTATTCAATCCTCGGCCAGGAAGTTACAGAGATAATTTCCCCGAATGCCTTTCAAACAGAGGGCTTACACACGATTACGTTTGATGTGAATGACATTGCTTTGGCACAAGGATTGTATTTTGTCGAACTTAAAACAAAGCATTTTTCAAAGACGGTGAAGTTGGTGAGGTCAAATAAATAATTTCATGATAGGCAGGAATGTCTTAATATTGCATTAATCTAAAATTAACATTGTTCATATATGAAAAAACTTTTCTCTGTTTTACTTATCACGATCGTACTGATCACCAGCGCCTGTAAAAAAGGTCCCGGTACCGGAGGGAACTCCTCAATTAAAGGGAAAATCTGGGTTAAAGAATACAATGCAAACTTTACTGTAGTAAATAACGAGTATCCTGGTGCCGACCGTGATGTGTTCCTCGTGTATGGTGACGAAATTGGAAACAATGAAGACACCAAAGCCGGCCCTGATGGAGCGTTTGAATTTAAATACCTACGCCCCGGTTCTTATTCAGTGTATACGTTTTCCAAAGATAAAGAAGCCATTTTAGGTCCGCCTGCATATTCAAGCGCTCCTGAAAAAATCATTCTGATGAAGATTGAGATCAGCAAGAAAAAAGAAACGGTTGATGCCGGCACTCTTGAAGTAACTGAATGGCCATATTAATTTCTTATAAAAACCCAAAAATTTAATCTATGAATAAGTTAATTCTATTACTAATTGCAGGTTTTTGTTTAACACTTTCTTCCTGTAAAAAAGGACCGGGAGAAGGCGGGACCTCCTCAATTAAAGGTAAAGTGTGGGTAACCGATTATAACGGTGAATTCACATCTGTTAAAGGAGAATATTGGGGAGAAGATGAAAAAGTATATATCATTTATGGTGATGATATAAGCTACAGCGACAGAATCTCAACAGGTCCCGGTGGAGAATTTGAATTCAAGTTTCTTCGTCCCGGCAAATACACAATTTATGTTTATTCCAAAGATAAAGAAGGTGTAGTTGGACCTCCTGCTAATCCAAATGCTCCGGACGAGGCTATTGAAGTTGAAGTAGAGATTAAAAAGAAAAAGGAAGAAGTAGATGCAGGTACCATTTCAATCTTTAACTAATAACAAAACGTTTATGAAAATTAAATCCATTTTATTTTTATTTTTCTTCATTACTGTTTCTGCTTTTTCCCAAAGCAAGAAGGAAATAAAAAAATACAAGATCAAAGCTGCCACAGTAAATGTGATTGAAACTCCAACGAAGGACAAAGAAACCAACCGGAAGGAATCTTTTCAGCGCTTTGATAACAATGGTAACATCACAGAAGAAATTGAATACAACAAAGACGGCACTTTTAAGAAAAAAGAATCCAGAAAATTCAACAAGGAAAATGATATTGTTGAAGAGACTACCTACGATGAAAAAGGAAACGTGAAGAAAAAAACAACAACAGAATTTAACGACAGCAAAGACAAAACAGTTGAGACGGTAGTTGACGGCAAAGGAAACATTGTGGAGAAAACACAATTTGGTTATAATCCGAAAGGAGAAAAAACCTACGAGCTTACAACGGATGACAAAGGAAAAGTAGTAAAAAAATCCATTTACACTCATGATAAGAACGGAATGAAGACGGAGAAGAAAACATATGGTGGAAACGGAGACCTTATCTCCACGAAAAAATTTATATACGAATACTAAAGTGGAAATTGTAAAAAACAAATTGGGCGAGTTTACACCCATTACCCTCGAGGAAATGGACAATGTAAAACTGATGGACAGGACGGATACAAAATTTGTCTTTACACAAGAACAACTTCCGATGATTCTCGATGAATTAAAGGAAAGCTACCGGGTATTGAATGTAAATGGCATCATGATCAGCAGGTATGAATCCTTGTATTTTGACACTCAGAATTTCGAGTTGTACCACAAACATCAGTGTGGAAAACTCAATCGTTACAAAGTACGTTTCAGAAAATATGTTGAATCAGAATTGAATTTTTTTGAAGTGAAATTCAAAAACAACAAAGGAAGAACGATCAAAGACAGAGTGAAACAAAAGCAGATCGACGGAATTATCCATGAAAAGGCTGAAGCACTGCTGAAGGAGAAAACTCCATTTCAGTCTTCTTCCCTAGAAGCTAAGTTCTGGGTAAACTATTCCCGGATCACCCTGGTTAATAAAAATTCACCGGAACGTGTGACCATTGACATTGACCTGACATTTAAAAACACCGATCAGAATAAGACCATTCATAATCTGGTGATCGCAGAAGTAAAACAGGACAAAGCAGCCACCTCCGCTTTTATCCGGTTAATGAAAAAACTGCACATCCGTGAAGGGTCTATCAGTAAATATTGCTTCGGTGTTGTAAGCCTTTTCAGCACGATCAAATCAAATAACTTTAAACAAAAAATTAACTCTTTAAATAAAATAAGATATGCTACTTCTACAAGACCTTAATGAAGAAACAGTTGGAACCGCGTTCAGCCTTTTTGATAAACTTTCTCCGAAATTTTTCATGCGGTTACTCGTTGACTTTTTATCTGTTTTTGTTCTGATCCGATTTATTTATTATCCGATTTATAAAAGCAAAGAGTTCTTTTTTACTTTCTTTATTTTCAACCTTATCATCTTCCTCATCACTTACCTGATGAACAAAGTGGAGATCAGCATGGGAGCAGCATTCGGTTTATTTGCCGTATTCTCCATGCTTCGTTACCGCACAGAAGGGATCTCCATGAAGGACATGACCTACCTTTTCCTTGTTATTGCAATGGGATTGATCTCCGCAGTAAGTAAAGGAAACTGGGATGAACTTTCCCTGCTAAACCTGATCATTATTGTAACTACCTGGTTACTTGAAAGCAATATCCTTGGTAAAAAGGAGTCATCCAAAAACATTCAATATGAAAACATTGAAATGATCAAACCCATTCACAGGGCGGCACTCATTCTTGATCTGGAATCAAGAACAGGGATCAAGATCAACCGTATCTCCATCAATAAAGTGGATTTCCTGAAAGACACAGCAGTGATCCGTATCTTTTATTTTGAACAGCATTAATTAATTAAACTGTATGAATAAATACATCCTTTCCGGACTTTTTCTGTTTAGTTCCTTAATTTCCTTTGCGCAGGTGAATGATGCTGCTTTATGGGTTGGGATCGGGCTAGAGAAAAAACTGACGAATAAATTTTCACTTGAATTAACCGAAGAACTGCGATTCAACGAAAACATTTCGGAACTCGGAACCATTTTTACGGAAATGGGAGCCAGTTACAAAATTGCGAAACGGTTTACCATAGGAGGGAATTATCGCTTTACGCAAAGAAGACGAGTGGATGATTTTTACAGCATTCGCCACCGTTACAGTCTGGAAGCGTCATATAAAATCAAAGTCAAAAAACTTAATTTTATTATCCGTGAACGTTTTCAATCACAGTATAAGGACGGCGGCAGAGATGAAGATGGAGGAGTTGCAGGAAATTACCTTAGAAGTAAACTGAGCATAAAACTAAACACAGGTAAAAAAGTAACTCCGTTTATTTCCGGGGAATTGTGGTATCAGCTTACGAATGAAAAAGGAAATGAATTTGATAATGTAAGGTATCAGGCAGGGATTGATTATGAGTTGAATAAATTCAGCACGTTTACACTGGGTTATCTAATCAATAAAGAATTCAATGTGAATGATCCCTGGACCACTTATGCGATCAACCTCGGATTTAAATATTCCTTCTAATCTTTCTGGATCAGGGCAACCGCATAGGCACAAACTCCATCTTCTCTTCCAACATAACCCATTTGCTCATTGGTGGTGGCTTTGATACCGATATCATTCAGTTCGATATTCAGGATCTGCGACAATGTACTTTTCATTGTATCGATATGCGGATTGATTTTCGGTCGTTCAAGAACTAGCGTACAATCTACATTTCCGATAGAATAACCTTCCTTATCAAGCAGGTCTCTTACACGATTCAATAAGATCTTACTGTCGATTCCCTTAAATTCAGCAGAAGTATCAGGAAAATGGAAACCGATATCTCTTAATCCTGCAGCGCCCAGAAGAGCATCGCAAATCGCATGAATGAGAACATCTGCATCAGAATGACCAACAGCACCTTTTGTATGCGCTAATTGGATTCCTCCAAGCCAGAGCTCTTTTCCTTCTTTTAATTGATGAACATCAAACCCAAATCCTACACGAATTTTCATATTTCAAATGTATTAAAAAAAATGCCCATATCGTGAAAGATACGGGCATGGTTTATTCTGACAATAAATTCTTTATTCAGTCTTTGTTTCTTCGTTCTGCGCCTTGAATGCATCAAAGTCAAATGTTAATGAGAAGCGCAATGTGTTCTCCAGAGGATTCCGCTGTTGTGTAGGTATCAGGTAAGCGAAATCAAGTCCGAATACATTGTACTTTACACCTGCTCCAATGGTGAAGAACTGGCGGTTTCCTTTAGTTGGATGCTCATAAAAATATCCAAGACGGATGGCAAACAACTGATTGTACCAATATTCTAATCCTACAGAATAATTGATCTCACGTAATTCTTCTTTTCCACCATTCGGTGCATCATTGAAAGATCCAAAAATGCCTTCAGCTACTCCGCGGTTAGGATCCTTTCCTGCAAGGATAACAGGATCGCCGTTTGCATCATAATCAATTCCCTGATCCACCTCAACACCATTTGTATCTGTTACAATGTTGTGTTTATAAACCGGCGGTGTTGGTACAAGTAACTTATTGATATCAGCAGCAAGAGCAATAGAGTTGTAATCATCCAGTTGAACTGTAAGTGATCCGCCCAAACGCATATTGATTGGAATAAAATCAGCATTGTCCTTTCCATCTCTGTCGGAATAGGACATTTTAGATCCAATATTTGAAATATTCAATCCAATTGCACCGATTGCTTTTTTATCTCCTAACTTAATCTTTTCTTTTCTGTACAATGCAGAAATATCTACCGCAATGGATCTTCCGGGATGAGTGGCAGATCCTTCAACAGGAGTTCCACCGGTAAGGTTGGAATTTACAAAACGAACGGCTCCGCCGGCAGCAAAGTTTTTTCCGAGTTTGGTTCCGTAAGCAAGATCAATGGCAAATTCATTGGGGCGAAACTGCCCGATTGTGTTTCCGTTATTATCCGTAAAGGTGATATCTCCCAAGGAAAAATAGCGTAGAGATGCTGCGATCGTTCCGCTTTTTTTGGTTTTATAATATCCGGAAAGATAGGCAAGGTTAATATCCGGAACAAGTGCGCGTAACCAGGGTGTATAAGAAACTCCAACAGCTAGTTTTTTTTCTGCAAAACCCAGCTTCGAAGGATTCCAGTGGATGGAGTTCACATCTGTAGAAGTGGCTCCACCTACATCTCCCATTCCGCCTGCTCTTGAATCAGGTGTGATCATCAAGAAAGGGACAGCAGTTGTGATTGTATTTATCTGATCGGGACGAACCTCGTTCAAATTAGTTGAACCTGATGATGACTGAGCCTGAGCGAGCTCAACTAAACCAAAGCTTAAAGCCAATAACAATGCAGGTCTTCCGAATTTTTTCATTCTTTTTTATTTTTGGGATTGCTAATGTACTAATTAATTTAAAATAACGAGTTTTTCATACTTTTCAGCCATTGCACCTTCACTGGTCTTTATTTTCACACGGTACACATATACTCCTTTTCCGATTTTATCACCAAAATCATCACGTCCATCCCACTCCAGCGGATCTGACCGATATCCCTCTGCCTGCACATACTTACTGATATTTTTCACCAGTTTACCTGACACAGTAAAGATCTGTACATTTACATCCAGCAACTGGCAGCATTGATTGTGCTCAAAAAAGAACTGTGTTTTTGTGGTGAATGGATTCGGGTAGTTCAACACATGTTTCAAGGCCAACTCAGCAGACGCCGATACCACAAATTCCGTGCGCACTTGTGAAGAGTTATTGTACACATCCCACACTTTCAGATTTAAGGAATGTGATCCTTCACTTAATGAACTGAAAGGATAACGGATAGTCCCGCTCTTATAACTGTTCAGGTCGGCCTGATAATAGTCATTCAAAATGATCGCATCATCTGTATCGGCATCCAGCACCGCGGTAATATCATGTCCGATTCCGTTCCCTACTGTGTTTACTCCGTTTGCATCTTTCAGCACAGCGAAAAGGTCTGGATTTTCATCCGTTAATCCTCCGGGCACAAACTTCGCATCATTCATATACAAGCTCACTTCCGGTCCAGTATTATCAATTGCTGCCGAATCATTGGATCCACCGATGATGATTTTGTCGTAAAACCCGTTAGCATCTTCCGTCCCGTTCTCCGCATAATAACTGATCTTTCCAAGATCATATGCATAAGCAATGTCCTTAGGAACAATGAAAGAGAATTTAAAAACTCCATTCGTTACACTTACTTTTCCTTTATATAAAACATTTTTCTGAACCTTAAAAGTAAATGGCGGACTGATCAAAACACCATCATTTGAACGCGTTGTAATGGATTGTTTTTTATCATAAACTGTCGGAGTAAGTACTCCGTTATACGTATTTAACAAAACACCCCCGCTTTCAATATGCCCTGTGATTGTTACCAGTGACAATGCTTTCAGCGTATCTGTACTTGAAGCACTTACCTGTGATGAATTAATAGAATCCGTCAATACATCATGTTTCGGATAGGCAAGCATTAATGCAGGATCGCCTAACAAAGTAAAATTACGGCTATTGACAGAGTTTCCTCCAACCTGGGTTTTGATGTACTGATAAAGATCACCAAGCCTTGGCATTTTACCTGAAGGCAATGGTGTAAATGCGGCTTCATAAAAATCCTGGTTGAGTGCAAAATTAGGACTGGCAAAAACCAAACGTACCGTTGTAAACAATGCAATACCTCCGCCCGCAGGATTTAAGAACACATATTCACCAGCAGAAGTGCGATCAGGATCATCAAAGCGGCTGAATTCACAAGTCGCTGTAAAAAACAAGGGTAATCTGTCGGCATTGCTCCACTTATTGATTTGAGCAACCTCAACAATCCGCTCATGAGCAAGTCCTACTTCACCCCCATGACCAGTATAATTCATAACAAGGCAGCCTTTTTCAATCCGCTTATCGATGGCGTCACTTGCAGCAGGGTAACGCTGTCCTCCCGGAGTAGATTCCTGCAGGTAAGAGTCGAGAAAGATCTTATCTACGTTATAATCCTTGTGAGCAGTGTCGATCATTGTTGCCAGTTTATTGGCATCCGATTGATGAAGGTTGTTGTCTTCATCATCCCCGATAAAACAAATAGTATTTCTCCAGTCTCCGTATGGAGAGATTGACTGATTATCTGTACAGGATGTATTGTCGAATGTTGGCGGCACACCAGTTTTTGTATATGCGAACACTTTGCTGATTGCGGTTTGTGCTTCCGACTTGGAGCGTACCGGGAATCGGCCGATCCCGATATCCACCATATCAGAACTGGAAGGAGCGGCAAACAAGCCTTCGATATCATCCAGCATTCCATAATAATCATCGGAAACATAGGAAGTGATTAAAATTGTGGAGTTATCTGATTGATAAGTTGGGATATAATTCGAATTGTTAGTAAAACGTTTTTTATTATCATACGATCCGTCACCGAAAAGTAAAAGGTGTTCGGGCATTTCAGAAGCAATTGTTGCTCTGTCATAAAACATTTTTACGAAATCACGGATAGCGGTTATGTCCTGAGCTCCGGAAGAAAATTCATTATAGATCTGAAAGGTGGTTACCACAGCCGTTGACATTCCATCTGCATTCTGATGATGATTGGCCAGTTGAACAGCTTCATCATAAAATTCAGGATGCACAACAATCAGATAGTCTTTATCCATTAAGGCGTGAAGATCCTGATTCTCGACTGCAATTGACTTATAAGGGATCAGATAAGAACCTGCGGTGAAAGCAACATATTCCTTCAAAGAATCCGAAGGCTGAATGAATTGATATAAGGATCCTGAATTTGAAAGTACCTGTGAAGAAATATTGTTCTGGTCAGTTACATCCCAAACAGTCAAAGGCTGGCTGCTGGTAATATTGAATCTTGCCACATTGCCTGCACCAACCGATTGCAGGTCACGAAAGTGCATTTGAGTACCTGTCATGTTCAACTGGCATCTAACATTGAGTTCAATATAGTCGAGCCAGGCAAGAGCATCGGCTGTATTTTTTGTCACATTCACAGTAAGGGTTGGACTTGTTGGAGTGAATGAAAAGCAGGCGTTGTTGATTTTAGCGTAATCACCGTAAGATCCTCCGCTGATTTCAGGAATAAGCAATGTTGCTCCTCCGGACTGGCAGGAGATAGAATAACTTGCATCTGCAGTTCCACTGAGATCTTCATAGCGGGATGCGATATTCGTTTTTACAGTAGCAGGCGCAGATCCGTCAAAATTTGGGAAAATGAAAGAGAAATTATAGCTGGGATTGTTTTCAAAATATTCTCCAAACCATTGACTTCCGGATTTAATGAAATTCACATTGTCACTTTCGTGAAAGGCTCTGTCGTCATACCCAGTTACATTGTGCGTTACAGGCAAAGCGGAAGAAACTTCCGGAAGGATCCGTTTTCCCGGGCCAAGATCGGCAGTGATAAAATAATAGGTGGAATCGGAGAACAAGTGAGTTTTGTGTTCAAATTGGTTGCATAAAGAAGAAGAGTTGTAATTCCACCTGTGAGGACCTTCCCCGTAAAATAGTACATAATCAGTGGTATGAAATACACCGTCGGCTTCGCCATTCACAACAACAGCACTTTCCACAAGATCATCCGGGCGTGCAGCTGCATTCAGATTCGGAAGCATTCCGCCACCGTTACCGTAAACACGGATGTTCTTTGGGTCAACAGAAGTAAGGTCCAATCCGAGACTCCTTAAAAATGAATAAGAAAGCTGGTAAATCCCATCTTTTGCCAAAGCGATCTTATACCAGTTACCACTCTGAAGCACGGAATTCGGGGCATAGGTATGAACAGCTCTTCCGCGGGATTTTTGAATATCACCGGAGACAACAGAAACATCGTAACTAATTAGTTTTTCAATTTTACCGGTAGAAGGATTTTTACGAAGCGGGATAAAGGAGATACTGCCTGAAGGAGATTTTTTATGAATGGCTATGCTGGCAGTAACTACAGGTTGTTCTTTTACTAAAGAAGGAACTCTTATTAGGGATGCTTCTGAGTCGGAGAGTTGTTCGTATTTTGTATTGATAAGGAAAGCTTCGAAGGAAGTTTCATTTCCCTGTATTTGAACTTTCTGATACATGCGGGGCAAAAAACCATCCTCAAAGGAATAGTTAGCTTCAGGAAAGCCCAGAAGACGGATGGTTTCCGTGTCTGAATAGCGGGTTGTAAAAGGACCCTGCCAATTGATCCTAAATTCACTTTCGGCTTCTTTTTCACCCAGGTAATTGGATTTTGTCTGTCCAAAAGATGAAAAACTGCCCAATAGCAAGAGGCTTAAAGCGATTCTGATTACCATATTCTTTCCATGTTAAGATTTCAAATTTACTCAATTATTAAGGATTTTATCTTGCCCCTAATGTTTTTTTTACTTAAATTTGTAATTGTTAATCTATGTTAAATACATTTGTGTTAACGACTTTATCAAATTTTTATTGCTTTGAATCTTAAATATTCGGGAGGAATTGAAACCTTTACGGATTTTATTATGTATAATTGTGTCCCATTAAAAACTGGTTTATTATGTTAAAACGTATCGTTTTAATTTTAACTGCAGTATTTTCACTTGGTTTCAGCGAGAGTTTATTTGCTCAAGACCCTGAATTTACTCAATTTTACGCCAATCCTTTATACCTTAACCCTGCCTTCGCGGGAACAGCTCGCTGCCCGAGAATCAACCTGAATTACAGAAATCAATGGCCGGCCATTTCCGGAACTTATGTAACGTATTCTGCTTCTTACGATCAGCATTTTGATGCACTTGGTGGCGGATTAGGTCTTTTGGTTACAAACGATAAAGCCGGACAGGGTACATTAACCACCACAAATGTGAGTGCGATGTATTCTTATCAATTGAATATAAACCGTGAATTTTCCATGAAGTTCGGTTTTCAGGGAACTTATTTTCAGAAAAGCATTGATTGGAGCAAACTTACTTTCGGAGATATGATTGATGAAAGAAGAGGTTTTGTTTATAACACAAATGAAGTTCCGGGACAATCCAGCAAATCCAATGTAGATATCTCTGCAGGATTTCTTGGTTATAGTAAACGTTATTTCTTCGGTTTTGCAGCACACCACTTAACTCAGCCTGACGAAGGTTTGATCGGCCCTAGTAAACTGCCGATAAAATTCACAGGTCACGCAGGAGCAGTTTTACCTATCGGTGATAAAGGAAGTGAAACATTTATCTCTCCGAATGTATTGTATCAAAAACAACAGGATTTCCAGCAGTTAAATCTTGGGGTTTATGTGAATAAAGGATCTATCGTAGGTGGTCTTTGGTATCGTAACCAGGATTCATTCATCGCCCTGATTGGACTTCAGCAGCATTTCTTTAAAATTGGTTACAGCTATGATGTTACAGTTTCGAAGCTGACCAATGCAACAGCCGGATCACATGAGATCTCTTTTTCACTGCAGTTTGAGTGCAAGCCGAAAAAGAAAAAATTCAGAACAGTTAGCTGTCCTTCATTCTAAAATTTTACCGGAATACAATATTTAAACATCAACCTTAGTTTTAAAGGATTACAGTATTATAAACAAAAACAAACACGATGAAAAAAGTATCAGGAAAACTCATCTTATTCGCGGGAATAGCACTTTTCGCTTCTTGTAGCAAAGAGCGTTCACCGGTTACAGCATGGGAATACAACAATCCTAAGAATGGTGGTTTTGAAGTTGTTCCTTATGAAGAACAAGAAACTGGCCCGGGATTGATCCTTGTTGAAGGTGGTACCTTTACAATGGGAAGAGCTGAACAGGATGTTACCTATGACTGGAATTCTATTCCAAGAAGAGTAACTGTTTCTTCTTTCTATATGGATCAGACTGAAGTTCGTAATCTGGATTACCTGGAATACCTTCACTGGACAGAGCGTGTATTTGCTGCCAACTTCTATGATGTTGTTAAAAAAGCATATCCTGACACATTGGTTTGGCGTAACCGTTTAGCTTACAATGAGCCTTACGTTGAATATTACCTGCGTCACCCTGCATACAGAGATTATCCTGTTGTTGGAGTTAACTGGCTTCAGGCTTCTGACTTCTGTGCATGGCGTACGGATCGTGTGAATGAGTTCATTCTTGTTCGTGAAGGAATCATCGATCACACTCCTACTCCAACTGAAAATGATTATTTCAATACCGATCAATATCTTGCTGGAAAATGGCAGGGAACTGTTGTAACTCCGATTCCTTCAATGGATCCAAACGGTGGTGACCGTATCGTTCGTATGGAAGACGGAATCTTCCTTCCGAAATACAGACTACCTACAGAAGCTGAATGGGAATTCGCAGCATACGGACTTATCGGAAATACTATCGGTGAACGTATCACTGACAGAAGATTGTATCCTTGGAACGGACATGGTGTTCGTAACCCTGATTCAAAATATTTAGGACAGATGCTTGCGAATTATCAGCGCAGCAATGGAGATATGATGGGTACTGCAGGTCAATTGAATGACGCAGGAGATATCACTACTCCGGTTTATTCATACTGGCCTAACGATTATGGTTTGTATAATATGGCTGGAAACGTTTCTGAGTGGGTAATGGATGTGTATCGTCCGCTTTCTCCAGAAGACAAGTCAGATTTCCGTCCTTTCCGTGGAAATGTATTCAAAACACAAGAACGTGACGTTGACGGAATCATGATCAATGATACTATTAAGTATGATGCTGATAGTAATATCATCAGCGTACCGGGAATGATTCGCTGGAGAGATGTTAGCATCGCTGTTCCGGATGACAATCTTGACGAAAGAAGAAATTACAAATACGCAGACAACATCAATTTCAATGATGGTGATGTTCAGTCCCAGGCTTCGGGCTTAAATGGTTCCAGCTGGCTTGATGCATACGATGCAGCGGCTAATAATGGAAAACCTGAAAGCAGCGGAATGTATGAATACAGCGCTACTTCAATGATCAATGACAAAGCACGCGTATACAAAGGTGCATCATGGATGGATCGTGCATATTGGTTGGTACCGGGAACAAGACGTTTCCTTGACCAGCGTCAATCTACTGCATGGATCGGATTCCGTTGCGCTATGACACGTGTTGGTTCGCCTGTTGGTTTAGGTAAATAATCTTCAAATCAAAATATTCTGAAACGCCTCCGCAGTCCGGGGGCGTTTTGTTTTTAACCACATTAAAATCTAATCATACATTCAATGGAAGTAAAGGACAGCAATGGAAATCTACTCAACGAAGGAGACTCTGTAACAGTGATCAAAAGCCTGAAAGTAAAAGGTGGTGATGATCTAAAGAGAGGTCAGGTGGTTAAGAATATCCGTATGACTGAAAGCATCAAAGAGATCGAAGGAAAAGTGAATGGTGTGATGATGGTTCTGAAAACTGAGTTTCTGAAAAAATTATAAAAAATCGCCGGAGAAAAGCGATTACAGTTTTTTCCGGCGAAATAATTTATTCCTGTTCAATTAAATAGTCCAGGTATTCTTTCCTCTGATGATTGCATCAAGGTCACCTTTACCTTTGGATGCAATTGCCTCCTGAATCTGAAGGTTCATAGCGGTTTCATAACAAAAACGATCTTCCTGATAAAATACACCGAATGGTCTTGGTAATGCTTCAGTTGTTAAAGAAGGATTATCAAAAAAGCGTACAAGAATATTTGCTTTCACCTGATCAGTTTCATCATGGATCCATAATTCATTTGCAGAAACGGTACTAAGGTCCACCACAACCGGCTTGAAACCGTCCAGCTTAATTCCTTTCGCTCCATTCTCCCCAAACAACAATGGCTTGCCCTGTTCCACGAAAAGAGTATTCAACTTCTTTGTTCCCTTTTCTGTGAACACTTCGAATGCACCGTCATTAAAAACATTGCAATTCTGATAGATCTCCACCATGGAAGTTCCTTTGTGAGAATTTGCACGTTTGAGAATCTCACGCAAGTGAATAGGATCACGATCCATTGATCTCGCTACGAAAGTTGAATCAGCGCCAAGACACAATGCAAGTGGATTGAAGGGATGATCCACGGAACCCATTGGTGTTGACTTGGCAACTTTTCCCAATGGAGAAGTTGGAGAATATTGTCCTTTCGTGAGTCCGTAGATCTCATTATTGAACATCAAAACATTTACATCAAAATTTCTTCTCAGTAAATGAATAAGGTGGTTCCCTCCTATGGACAAAGCATCTCCATCTCCAGTAACAATCCATACGCTGAGTTCAGGTCGGGTTGCTTTTAATCCGCTCGCGATAGCAGTTGCTCTTCCGTGGATACTGTGCATCCCAAAAGTTTCCATGTAATAGGGAAAACGTGAGGAGCAGCCGATACCTGATATAAAAACGATTTCTTCCCTCTTCAATCCGAGTTCAGGCATTACAGTCTGCACTTGTTTTAATATTGAATAATCACCACATCCCGGGCACCAGCGAACTTCCTGATCGGTGACAAAATCTTTGGGTGATAATTTTTCTGTTTGAGTTTCCATATTTCAGATATCGAATTATTGCGAATTTGCGAATCAAATCCTATTAGTGCTTTTGTTTTTACTATTAATCTGGCTCCTCTTTTATTGATTTAAAATTAATCACTCTTTTACATCTTACTTCATTTGACCCAAACGATATGAGCAAGGCAAGTTTTATATTTGATACATTCAGATAATTTAAAACCTGATCGTAATTTGCTTTAGTAAAACGAATAGAAGATTTAAGTTCCACAATGATTTTATCTTCGACAAAAAAATCAAAAAAGTTCTCACCAATCACAATATCGTTATACTTAATCGGATAATACTGCTCTTTCGAACTGCTTATTCCTTTTTCTTTTAAAAGCAATGTCCATTGCCTTTTGATATACAATTTCTTTATGTCCCCCACCTATAGAATTGAACACTTCGTAAGCGCAACCTATTATTTTATAACTCAATTCCGGATAAATCAGATCACTTCGATTCAACATGTTAGTTCACTTTCAGCGAACCTACAAAAGAACTTTATTTCAAATCGATTTCAAACGCTTACATCCGTTTAATATTTACTTATCTTGATTCGTAAATTCGTAAGATTAGTTATCTGTACTATTTACTTTTCCGATTCGCAAATTCGTAAAGATTAGTTATCCGTACTTAGCATTTCAGCGATTTTATTTTTTATTTCTTCTGATGTAAAAGGCATTCCTTTTATTTTATTCAGTCCTTTTGCATCAACGAGGTATTTATCGCGAATCACTTTAATCAGTTGTCCATTATTTATTTCCGGGATAAGTACCTTATCAAATTTACTGATCAGCTCTCCAAGATTTTTTGGAAATGGGTTCAGGTATTTTACATGAGCATGTGAAACAACATGTCCTTCAGCAATCGCTTCCCTGATGGCGGTTTTAATTGAACCATAAGTTGAACCCCAACCGAGAACCAGTAATTTCCCGGTATCCGGACCATTATCGATTTCCTGTAATGGAATGTAATCAGCAATGATATCCACTTTCGCCTGACGGATCTTAACCATCAATTCATGATTTTCCGGATCATAGGAAATATTTCCTGTTTCATTTTCTTTTTCAATCCCGCCGATCCTGTGCTCCAAGCCTTTCGTACCGGGTATTGCCCAAGGGCGACTGAGTTTTTCATTTCGCTTATATGGCAGAAATTTCTCCCCTTCTTTCAATTCATTTTTTGCATAGGAAATTTTCAATTCAGGCAAATCTGCTGCTGCCGGGAATTTCCAGGGCTCTGCTCCGTTTGCAATGTATCCGTCACTTAAAAAGAACACAGGCGTCATAAATTCCAATGCGATCCTGCAGGCTTCGAAAGCTGTATCAAAACAATCTGATGGCGTATATGCGGCAATAACAGGAACAGGTGCTTCACCGTTTCTTCCGTATAAAGCCTGCAAAAGATCTGCCTGCTCCGTTTTCGTTGGCAGTCCTGTACTTGGCCCTCCACGCTGAATATTTACTATCACAAGCGGCAATTCCTGCATCAGTGCCAACCCGATGGCTTCTCCTTTAAGCGCAATGCCCGGACCGGAGGAAGCAGTAACTGCTAATGCGCCTCCGAATGCTGATCCGATTGCGGAAGTAATGGCTGCGATCTCATCTTCTGCCTGAAATGTTCTTACTCCGAAATTCTTATGTTTGGAAAGCTCATGAAGAATATCGGATGCAGGAGTGATAGGATACGTACCATAAAACAATGACAATCCCGATTGTTGTGCAGCAGCGATAAGTCCCAATGCAGCAGCCTGGTTACCCATAATGCTTCGGTAAGTTCCTTTATTCACGGGAGCCGGCTTCACTTCAAAACGATTCATCGGAGCCTCCACTGTATCACCATAGTTAAAACCTGCTTTCAACACTTTTACGTTAGCATCAATCAGTTCAGGTTTTTTTTTGAATTGTTCTTTTAAGAAATCGATGGTATTGTCCAGAGCACGGTTATACATCCAATAGATGTATCCCAGAACAAACATATTCTTTGAGCGATCCATATCCTTGGTTCCCATACCTGAATCCGCCAATGCAAGGCGTGTGATCTTTGTCACATCAATTTCATGAACTTTGTACTTATCCAATGATCCATCTTTCAGGGGATTCACACCCTCGGGATATTTGGCGAGTTTCAGGTTCTTGCCATCAAAACCATCGGTATTCGCAATGATAATTCCACCCGGTTTCAATTGACGGATATTTGCTTTTAATGCGGCAGCATTCATCACAACAAGTACATCACTTGCATCTCCTGCAGTGAAGATCTCGTCGCTTCCAAAATGAAGCTGAAACCCGGAAACGCCTGCAATAGTGCCCTGCGGGGCGCGGATCTCTGCAGGGAAATTCGGAAAGGTACTGATGTCGTTTCCGTACAAGGCTGCTGTACTTGTAAACTGAGATCCTGCTAATTGAATTCCGTCACCGGAATCGCCTGCAAAAAGGATCACTACATTTTTTTTTATTTCTGTTGTTGAGGCCATTTTAATTTTAAGATTCTGCATTTGATCAGATCGTCCTGCAAATTTAATTTAAACAAAAAAGGTTTTTCCTGAGCGGGAAAAACCTTTTAAATACGTTGTGTTGATAATATATAAAAGTCAGTCCCTGCAAATTTTTAACTTGCAACACATCATGTAAAACATTGGTGTTTGTAGGGTTTTCATTATTTTTCTCTTGTATAACGGCACAAATGTAAGGATTAATATTATTCCAGCGACTAAAAATTTGATATCTGACACAAAATGGTTTATTTTGCTGGTATGAAAAGACTCTTACTTACCCTGCTGATCACTCTATTCCTTCTGAGCCAAGTTCAGGCAGGAGGCTTTCAGGTAAACCTCCAGGGCCAAAAGCAAGCGGCGATGGGACATACAGGAACAGGGCTTCTGCTTGATAATGCCTGCATCCTTTTCAATCCGGGAGCGATGTCATTTCTGGACTCTTTACGCGGAATTTCCTTTGGAGCAAGTTTTATTATGCCACGGCTTACATATCTGGACAGGTCAAGCGGATACGTTTCTCACATCGAAAAACATACGGGTACTCCCATCACCTTATATGCAGTTTATAAATTCAACAAAGCAGCAAAATGGAACGTTGGACTTGGAATTTACAATCCATTCGGAAGTAAAGTGCAATGGCCGGATGATTGGAAAGGGCAATTCCTGATCCGTGAGATCGATCTTAAAACATTTTTTATTCAGCCTACTGCTTCTTTTAAAATTAACGACAAACTTGGAATCGGCGCAGGATTCATTTATGCCACCGGATCATTTGGTTTACGCAAAGGTGTTCCTCTTCAGGATAGCACAGGAAAATATGGCGAAGGAAATTTAAATGGCAAAGCAAGCGGATATGGCTTTAATGCCGGAGTCTATATTCAGGTAACTGAAAAATTATCAATCGGGATCAATTACCGCTCACAAGTAAATATAAAAGTGAAAGGCGGAAGCGCTGATTTTGTGGTTCCTTCTTCTGTTGCACATTTTTTTCCTTCAACAACCTTCTCAACAGGAATTAATCTGCCACAAATGGCTACCCTCGGATTTGGTTATGCTGCAAACAGCAAACTAAAATTAGCGCTTGATATCAACTATGTGGGATGGAGTTCTTACGATTCACTTAAAATTGATTTTGAAGAAAACACCGAGAAACTCGCAGACATCCGTTCACCAAGAATGTATGAAAACACATTTATGTTTCGTATTGGTGGACAATACAAAGTAAACGAAAAGTGGATGGTACGACTGGGCAGCTATTTCGATATGAGTCCTGTGAAAGACGGATACGTGACTCCGGAAGGACCTGATGCAAACAAATTAGGAATTACTGCCGGAGCCTCTTTCAATGTTACAAAAAAAATCCAGGTAGACGCATCGCTTTTATTTATTGAAGGTATGGAGCGAACAGATACCAACATGGAAACTCAGTTCAGCGGAACATACAAAAGCAGAGCGGTAGTTCCGGGCATCAGCCTTCATTTCGCTTTCTAAGGATTAATACAGATCCTGGGATTCAGTAAGGTCGATTCCATCACCCATCTTGCGACTTTCTAGTTAGATGCTACTAAAGCTAGCATGTTTAGCCGGATTTTTATTTATTTCGGAATTGTGAAAAATGTGCACCTCTCCTCTGATTTACAGAGATTTTATAGCTTTTTTTTCAATTCAATTGTTTTATTATCTTTAACAAAACGTAAAACCCATAACTGATGAAAAAACTTTACTCTTTTGGAATTGCATGCCTTATGATCTTTGGTTCAATATCCGAGACCAGCGCACAATGTACCGGTAGCAGGTACCATGATTTTATATTCCCTTCCAACCCAACCGTTGTATCTAATATACAATATGGGATGAATACAAAAGAGAACGGAACAAATCAAAACTTGATGATGGACATTTACCAGCCTACAGGCGATGTTTCAACCAGTCGTGCTCTCATTATCATGGCACATGGCGGAAGCTTTATCGGTGGTTCTAAAACAGGAACCGATGTAGTGCCTTTGTGTAAAGACCTTGCAAAGTTGGGTTATGTAGTTGCATCCATTGAATACCGTGTTGGAATGAATAATTTCCCTTTCCCGGGCCCTGATTCGTCAGATGCCACCGAAGCAGTAATGCGTGCCGTTCATGATGGGCGGGCAGCAGTTCGTTACTTCCGTAAAAATGCATCCACTGGAGGAAACCTATACAAAATCGATACAACAAATATTTATTTCGCAGGAGTATCAGCGGGAGGATTTATGGCTCTTCAAATGGCTTACCTCGATCAGCTAAGCGAATTTCCTACCTACATTGATACGTTACAACCTGGCTTGCTAGGCGGTGTTCAGGGCATGAGCGGAAATCAGGGTTACTCTTCTGAAGTGAAAGCAATTGTAAATATCTGCGGAGCCTTGGGAGACACAGCATGGATCCAGCCGGGTGATGAGCCTGTGCTTAGTTTTCATGGAACCAATGATGGTACAGTACCTTATGGATCAGATACCATCGTTCTTGTTGGAACATATCCTTTGCTTGAAGTAGATGGAAGCTATTCTGTTAACGAACGTGTAGACCAGTTGGGGATCATAAACTGCTTTGAAACGCATGAAGGGAAAGACCATGTTCCTCATACAAACAATGCAAACGACTACGACACAACCCTTGTTATTACAAGAAATTTCCTTGAACACTTCACTTGTGGCGTTGCTCTTCAATGCAACTACACAACAGCGCCATTGGTAGGCATCAGCGAATATGCAAGCGATAAGAATTTTACAATTTTCCCAAACCCTGCAGGAACAATGGCAACCATTGATCTTTCTGAATTTGAGAATCAATCTGTGAGCCTTGAATTATTTGATATGTTCGGTCGCAAAGTGAAAAGCATCGGATCTGTGAAAGGACAAACATTTACCCTTGAAAGAGAGAATCTGACTTCCGGAATTTACTTCCTGAGCATTTCTACAACAGAAAACACCTATAGCAAAAAGATCATTTTTGAATAGTCCATATATTCTTTAAAATTATAAACGTCCTGCTTTAAAAGGCAGGACGTTTCATTTTTACACAGTTCAATAGTAAATTCAGTATCTTTATTGAAAATTTTATTATGTACAGATCCTTACTCACTCTTGCCTTTTTCGGGCTTTTTTCTTTCAGTGTTCAATCACAGATCATGAACTGCAATAAATTCTGTGTTCTCAACATGACCATAGACACCGTGAATAATGAACTTGATGTAACCATTTACAATGGAGATACAAATCATGTAAATTATCCAACAGTATATGTTGTTGATATGATTGGTGACACGGTTGGAAATATCGGAGGATCATTTATTTTGTTTGCTCATGGAGCAGGTGATACCATCACACATCCAATTCCTACAACGCTCGATAGCCTTCCTGCCGGCTTTACTGGAACTGTTCATTTCCGTGATCAGGTTTGGGATACAAGCTGTGCCTATGCCTATCCAATGCCGTGCATGCCGGTTGGAATCAATGAAAATTTTATTCCTGATGCAATTACAGTTTATCCAAATCCATCTGCGGAAAATATTACAATCCGCTTTACACGTTTGGGATTAAAATCGGTTACGCTGTATGACTATTCCGGCAAAGCGATCCTGAGAAATTCCACTTCGGAAGAATCACTTGAAGTGCGAAGAGGAGAATTGGCCAATGGCATCTATTTCCTTGAAGCCATTATTGATGGGAAAAGATATACGGAGAAGGTGATCTTTCAATAATTACGGAAATAAAATTCCATCACATTCCACACAATTAATTGACGGAATAAACGAATTGTATTTGCTGTTGATGGCTTTGATGAATTCATTCGCGATCAATGCATAACCTTTCTGATTCGGGTGATAACCGTCAAGGCTGAAGAACCCACCGCTTACGAATGTGGCATTCATATCCACGCCGTCCCATTTGATCCCTGCCTGAACAGAACTGAAGTAGGCATTCATATCCACCAATGCAAGATTGTATTGTGCCGCTTTCTGAGCGATCACGGAATTATAAGACAGGATCGACTGATCGATAGCGAAAATCTCAGTACTATCAAGAACATAGCGGTCATTAATCGTATTGATAAGAAGCCCGTATTTATGGCATTTCATTGAATCCAGCGGAACAGAAAGAGTTATGTACTCGCCATTTTTAATCTGACGATATCCGCCCACAGCATTCACATCATCGATCACAAATCCATTTCTTCCAGGATAAAAATTAATATGTGTTAAACCGGCGGGCCAGTAAATATCATTCAGTGAATCAGCCTGATTCTGTGAAAGATCTGCATTGTCCCATTTCACAAGTGTGTAATACGGGTACACACGGAAGCCAGGAATATTTGCTATCACTCCTTTTGCACCATTTACAGTTAATCCGGAAAGGATGGAATCAAGGTACATGCTGAATTGTGCTGAAGAAGGAATCGCACCAACTGTTCCTCCTGTACTTGCATAATTATAAATATCCTCCATGCCTATCCAGGCTGTGATGAATGTGGCATTCTGGGTTTTTACATCCATGTAAAGCGTAGACATTCCCGGATTACTTGCAATACGATTATAATAAGGATTTGAATTCCCTGCCGCAATACTATTACCGAAAGCAGGATTAAAATAGTCGACCATATTGGCATAAGGGACCGCCAGATTTTGAATTCCGTTTCCTGCGATACCAATCAGGTAGGGAGCTGCGGCAGAAAGTGAAATTGTGTCTTTGATTGGCCCCAATGCACTTACTCCTTTACAATCCGTTTTGAAATTAAGATGACTTGGAGTAATAAAACGACTCTCCCATGGTTTGCTGTTCAACCCAAGCCCGTTGTCGTCCGGCATTAGCGCCTGGTGAAACGTAGAACCGCCCACCAGTTTGAATTGTTCGGCAAGCAATGCAGGAATTGAAAGTTTTTGTCCTTGTTGAAACAAAGCACCATGCTGATATCCCGCCATATAATTTCCTCCAACAGCAACTGTCTTCGAAAAGTCTGCATCACCCGGGGTTGGCTCAGTACCTTCGAGATCTGGGGTACAGGAAGGAATAATAAAAAGAATAGAAAGTAAAATTGAAAAAAGGAATTTCCAAGATCTCATATTCAATAAAATTTAGATGGCTGTTGCAAGATTAACGGCTTCCACTCCTTTAATTTCAGGGACAGATCGCATAATGGATTCTTCGATCCCGGCTTTTAATGTCATCATGCTCATCGAACATGATTTGCAGGCGCCCAATAATTCAAGACGAACAATATGATCATCCGTGATCTCCACGAGGGAAACGTTTCCTCCATCGGCTTGTAAATATGGACGAACCTGGTCCAATGCATCTTCTACTCTTTGTATCAGGGTATTCATCTTGTACTATTTTTTACTGAAATTATAAAACGGGGCTTACTACTACTTCTGATCTTTGTGAATTCACGATGGAAACCTGCTGTGCAATTTTACTCGCCATTTCCATAAATGCCAAAGCCTGTGGTGTATTATCCTGCAACACGGCCGGTCTTCCCGCATCTCCTGCTTCGCAAATACTTTGCACTAGCGGAATTTCACCCAATAAAGGAACACCAAGTTTATCGGCAAGTGTTTTCGCGCCATCCTTACCAAAGATATAATATTTATGGCCGGGAAGTTCAGCCGGAGTAAAATAGGCCATATTCTCAACGATACCCAAAACCGGAACATTGATCTGCGGAAGCTGGAACATTCCAACTCCTTTCTGAGCATCTGCCAGAGCAACCTGCTGTGGCGTACTTACGATCACAACACCGTTCAATGGAATTGCTCCAACCAGCGACAAATGAATATCACCTGTTCCCGGAGGAAGATCAATAATCATATAATCAAGATCGCCCCAATCGGCATCTGAAAACATCTGAGTAAGAGCTTTTGCTGCCATCGGCCCGCGCCATACGATTGCTTGTGATGTATCCGCAAAGAAGCCTATGGAAAGCAATTTCACTCCGTAGCTTTCTACCGGGATGATCTTGTTCACGCCATTCACAACTTTGATCAGTGGCTTTTCATTCACCACATCAAACATGATGGTTTGTGAAGGGCCATAAATATCTGCATCTACCAAACCTACTGAGGCGCCTTGTTTTGCAAGTGCGGCAGCGAGGTTACTTGCCACAGTGGATTTACCAACTCCGCCTTTCCCTGAAGCTACCGCAATAATATTTTTAACTCCTGGAAGAAGAGGTCCGGTTGTTTGTCGGCCCGAAACATTTGCCGTCATTGTTACATTGACGATCGCCTCTTTATCTACAAAATGCAGGACCGCATTCACACATGCCTTGTGGATCATGTCTTTCATCGGACAAGCAGGAGTGGTGAGTACAACGGTAAAATTTACATTTTTACCATTCACTTCCAGATCCTTGATCATGCCTAAGGTCACCAGATCTTTTTTAAGATCCGGATCGTCTACATTCTTTAATGCTTCTATTACTTGTTCTTTGCTGATACTCATCTTTTCTGCGCCTGATAAAGGTTTTTCAGGAGTCTAAAGATAAGAAAAAAAGGGATTGGAAAAGCGCGAAGATGGACTGCTTTTGAAATTTTTCGAAGTATAAATTACTCCTTCTTTTCAAGATCGAGTCTCACCCTATACGCTAAACCGACATTGAATATCAGATAATTGTTTACGGGATTGTAAACAGGATTCCGATAGGTTTCTTCTTTCGTATTATAAGTATATTGCCATGGACTTCTTCCGATCGTATACCCCACTTCACCGAACAATAAAATTTTCTTATAAACGAAACAATCCACAAACACTTTCAATTGCATCTCATCATAACGCACATAATCATAGCCCATCGTTTTTGACAACCGAAAGGATCTGGTGAGTGATTTGAAATTTATTCCTGCATATAATTTTTCCTTCACAATATTAAACTCCACTTTATAACTTGTTGGAATGATCCCATACAGATTGATCCTGTCATTTACTTTCCAGTCGACCCCTACGAGTGGCACAAAGAAATTACCGAAGGCCTCCCGGTTATAATACAATCCGGCTTTGATCTTTAATTTATCACTGTGAATATAATTCTGAAGAAAAATTCCTCCAAGCTGCATATCATAGGCATCCACTACGTCTTTAAAATCGGATGCGATCTTGGGAACAGCCAACACCACAGTTTTCCATTTTTTATTTTTTGATGCGAACTGAAATCCAAAGGGCATAGAAACGCTTGCTAATCTTGAAGAATAGGAAGAGTCGGGTGAAATGGTAGAATTGATGAGTTCCGAATTCAAGCGGATCAAGAGAGTATGACCGTTCTTAAATTCTTTTGGAAGAAAGAAGTTCAGGAAATAATTGTCTGTTTTATTGTTACGATTTGTACTGTCTTCGTAGGGCCCGCTGAAAGTCTGATAACTAAAATTCACAATGTCTGCAAATGGCTGAGAATAGCTTTTATTGCTCAGAAAAACAACGATCAGGAACAGACAGAATATATAGCGTTTTACCATAATGAGACCGAAACGGTTAAAGTTTTATTCTCTAACAAAGAAAGAAAAAAATCCCGAACCTGCAAGGAACGGGATTGAATTATATTAAATCGCTATTGATTATTTTATTCTGGCAGCACTCTCCGACTTATCTTCCACCTTATGAAATTTAATTCCTATCATCAGCTCATGGGTTCCGCTGCTGTATTTTTTGATATTGGTGGTTGTGAAATCATACGCATATGCAAATGTTATGTTCTCCTGCATGGTAAAGCCAACCATGGCAGAAATTGCATCCAGGTAACGGAATGCTCCTCCTATCCAAATCTTTTCTTTATAGATTGCACGCAGACCAAGATCAAACTGAACCGGAGCCGGTTTTACATATTTAACACATGTTGATGGCTCTATCTTGAAGTCGTCTCCAAGGTCGAACTTGTATCCGGCAGTTGCATACATGTGCGTTGCAAGCTTGCTAAGTGTTGATGTCTGGTAATCAAAAAACTTGATCTTATTTTGCATGATCTGCGGAACACTTGCTCCCACATACCACTTTTTATCCGTAGAATAAATATAAATTCCGGCACCAAAATCAGGAATAATAACCGACTGCAATCCTCCGCTGATCACTTGATCACCCGGATCGTGCAGAGTTATCTTTGATCCATCAACCATGAACTGGAGAATTCCGCCTGAAACACCCAATGACACTTTTACATTATCTGCAACCTTCATGTGATAAGCATATGAAAGATAAAGTCCTGTCCTTCTTGTGGGGCCGACGATATCCGTAAATAATTTTCCGCCCAATCCCATCTTCAATGATTTCGTGGGACCATTCACACTCAGGATATAAGTCCGTGGTGCATCAGTGATCCCAACCCATTGATAGCGGTTGTTGGACTTTCCTTCGAAATACGGATTACTTCCGCCAACGGCAGGATTCATTACATAATCATTGATCATATAATTACTGTACTGTGGCAATTGCTGTGCATGCAAGCTCAATGCGATCAGTACAAGAAATATGGATAGATATTTTTTCATCGTCATGTGTAGGTCAGTTATCGCATAAGTGTTATCGGGCCTGTGTAAGCATCAGGGAATAACGGATCACGCAGATCAATTATAAAATAATATGTTCCGACAGGAAATAATTTCCCTTTGAAAGTGACATTCAATTTCTCTTTGTATCCCGGCGACTGGAATAATAATTCACCCCAACGGTTATACACCTCCACAATACAATCAGGGAATAATTCAATCCCATCGATCACCCATTCATCATTGGCTCCATCCGCGTTCGGAGAGATACCATTCGGAATGAAGATGGTAGGAAGAACAGTAACAACCATCGAATCAATTGAAACACAGCCTTGAGCAGATGTAACCGTCACAGTATATGTAGTTGTGGTAACAGGATTGGCAACCGGATTCTGAATGGTTGAATTGTCCAATCCCGGCAATGGCGTCCATACAAGTGTTGCACCCGGAGTGCTTGTTGTAGGAGTTCCACCAATGGATGAACTTCCGCCGATCACGATCGTTACATCAACTCCAGCGTTGACATTCGGCAATGGGTTGGAAGTAACATTGATTGTATCACTATCGAAACAACCCGTACCATTATCAACAGTAACATAATAAGCAGTTATACCATTTGAAGGCGTCAATGAAATATTCGCTGTACTTCCAAGAGGTGTATTTCCTGGTAACTGGAACCATTGGAAGTTAACAGCATTTGTACTTCCCGCTGCATTCAGGGCAATTGCTCCGTTTTCACAGAAGGTAGTATCATTTCCTGCAACAGCAATCACAGTTGTATTTGCTGTAAGGATAATGGTATCAGCCACAGTACAATTGTTTGAATCCGTTACTGTGATAGTATAGCTTCCGCTTAAAACACCACTGAGATCTTCTGTTACTGCAGTTGAACCTCCACTCCACTGATATGCGTAAGGCAATGTTCCGCCGCCTACCGTCACATCGATAGCGCCATCAGGAATGGTGTTACAACTTGATGGTGTTGTTGTGCTGCTGATGGTTAACACAGTAGGACTTGTCAGTATGATCGTTTGTGTTGAAGAACATCCGTTTGCATCAATGACTGTAACAGTATAAGTATTCGCTGGAAGTCCGGTTGCTGTTGCAGCTGAACCGCCTGCTGGCGCCCATGAGTAACTGTATGGCAGAGTTCCGCCGGAGGGAATCGCTGTGATGGAACCATTTGAATTTCCATTACACAATGGTTCAATGGTATTTGAAACACTGAATCCGATCGGAGTTGGCTCATCAATGATTACCGAAGCAATGGACACACAACCATCAGCGCCTGTCACCTCAACAAAATAAGTTCCAGCACATAATCCTGATGCTGTATCATTTGTTTGAGCACTCACATCATTCCATAAATACGCGTAAGGTGCGAGTCCGCCAGTAGCAGATACAGAAGCTGAACCGTTACACAAAGCATCGCATGTAACATCTGTTGATGTCATGGTTAAAGAAGCTGCAGTGAAATTATTGACAGGGATCATACTGTTCTGACTGCAACCTGTAGCATCTGTGATCACCACTGAATACACGCCTGCACATAAACTGTTTAGTGCTAATGATGTTGATCCTGTATTCCAGAGCACAGTGTAAGGCGGTGTTCCTCCTGATGGTGCAATAGTAATACTTCCGTCACACACACCGCAAGTTGCAGCCGTAACCGATTGATTGGTTATTAACTGTGAAGGTTCAGTGATCGTTACTGAATCCGTTACAGAACATCCGTTCGCATCCGTTGCCTGCAGATAATATGTTCCTGCACACATTGAGCTTAATGCGGCAGTTGTTGCACCGTTGTGAATCCAAAGCAAGGTATAAGGTGCAAGTCCGCCAACAGGAGTAGCGGCAGTTACAGCTCCATCACAAATCCCAAAACAGGAAACGTTCGTGGATGTGAAGGTAATGGAAGCCGGTCCCGAAGTGTTGCTTACCGGTATCGATACACTTGTAACACATCCTGATGAATCAGTAATATCAACCGTGTATAATCCTGAACACAATCCACTCGCAGCAGATGTTGCGTTTCCGTTGCTCCATAAATA
>JALYRR010000157.1 GCA_030855265.1 Bacteroidota bacterium
CAGGAATAACCGGCAAAAGCCAGAGCAGTTCCTTGTTCGCAAACGTGATATCTTTAAAAAAATCAAACATCTTTTCTATTGCTATTATTATCTGTTCTTTGCTCAAGCTCTTCTTCTCTCTTCGTTCCGTTCACAAAATCAAATGCATTGTTCATACTCATTTCATTTTCATTTGGCAACGGATGTTCCTTCGCAAATTTTACGAGATCGGCAATGATAAGCAGCTGTCTGAGTTTGCCAAAACTTTCACTATCAATGGCAATGCTTCGGAAACCAAACAGGATTTCATCAGTAGTTTGTTCAAGAGCAGGGATCTTGAATCGGTTTTCAATGTACTCGCGCACAATATCCGAGAGTGAAATGTGATACTGTTTTAGTTTTCCTTCCTGCCAGAGTTTTTCTGATTTGAGTTTTTCTAATTTTTCAAGTGCGGTAATGTGGGCTGGAACCTTTGGAACCTCAACAATAATTTCAGGGACTGGTTTGTTCTTTGCTCTTCTGTAAAGCCAGATCAACAGGATAAGTAAAGCGAGAACTCCCACTGCGGCATATACAACATACATATTGTCTTTGAGCCAGTCGATCCATGTGTATTCCTCTGAATACGGTGGCTTTATATCTTTAATAGCAAGTGTGGTATCAATCTCAATTGTTCCAACCTGCAAGAGTAAAGGTTCAGTTAAATAATCAGTGGTATCTCCTTCCATATGAAATTCAAATGGAGGAATCGCCCAATAGCCGGAATCAAAAGAAGTGATATAAAGTGTTTTAGTTTGTATAAATAGAAACGGATCTTTTTTATCAGGAATGATTGTGTCGATGCTACTCTGTGAGTTGATCTCGATCTCTTTCCTCAACGTGTCTGCAAATATTGGCCATACGATTTTTACCTGTTTACCTTTATCTACTCTGTATTGCACACTCAGATTCAACTGAACCTGTTGTCCTATCCTGATTTCACTGCTATCAAGTTTAGCCTCCGTTTTGATTTCCTGTGCATGGCCGAAAGGGGCCATCATCAAAAATGCCATCAGGAAGAGGCTGCATTTTAAAAAGTGATATTTTAAACCTGAATGCTTCATTTATTTTGATTCCCTCTTTTTGAATAGGTTCATTAAAGGTTTAATATAGGAATCGGAAGTGCTGATATTCGCGGAATCCACGCCGCTTTTGTTGAATAACTCCTTTAAATACAGTTCTTTTTTTCTTGCTGCCGCAGAGAAATGCAGTCTGACATTCTTATCCGAAGTGTCTACCCATTTGATCTCTCCACTTTCGGTATCGCGCATTTTAACAAGTCCTACATCCGGCAACTCTAGTTCTCTTTTATCATAGATGCGGAGCGCAACCAGGTCGTGTTTCTTATTTGCAATTTTCAATGCATCAGAAAAGTTTGCCGACATGAAATCGGAAATAATAAAAGCGATGCTGCGCTTTTTTATAGCATTGGTCAGGTATTTTAAAGCCTGCTTGATATCGGTCTTTTTATGTTCGGGCTTGAATTCGATCAGGTCCCGAATGATGCGTAAAATATGGGCTTTTCCTTTTTTTGGTGGAATAAATTTCTCGATCTTATCTGTAAAAAAGATGACTCCGATCTTATCATTGTTTTGAATCGCAGAAAATGAAAGAACAGCACACAACTCTGTTATTAATTCCTGTTTGATCTGTTGTTTCGTTCCAAATTCTCCGGATGCACTTACATCAACGAGCAACATGACTGTCATTTCTCTTTCTTCTTCAAATACCTTTACATAAGGATTATTGAAGCGTGCTGTCACATTCCAGTCAATGGAACGGATATCATCTCCGGCCTGGTATTCACGAACCTCACTAAAAGTCATACCGCGGCCTTTGAACGCGCTATGATACTCTCCGGAAAATATATGGTTGGAGAGCCCACGCGTTTTGATCTCGATCTTTCTGACTTTTTTAAGAAGTGTACTGGTTTCCATTTCGACAGGTTAAGGAACCTCAACCGTATTTAGGATTTCATTGATGATCATTTCTGTAGTGATATTTTCGGCCTCAGCTTCATACGTAAGTCCGATCCTGTGACGAAGAACATCGGTACAAATAGCACGCACATCTTCAGGAATTACATAACCTCTGCGTTTGATGAAGGCGTATGCTTTGGAAGCCATTGCCAGATTAATACTTGCACGCGGAGAACCTCCAAAATTAATAAGGCCGTCAAATTTACTCAGTTTATATTCTGCAGGATATCGAGTTGCAAAGACTATGTCAATGATATACTGTTCAATTTTTTCATCCATGTAAACATCCTTAACAACCTGGCGGGCATTGAGAATGTCTTCCGGCTTGAGGATCGCGTTTACAGTAGGGTATTCACTTGCAAGATTCTGTCGGATGATCCTTTTTTCATCTTCTTTATTCGGATAACCCACTACCAATTTCATCATAAAACGATCGACCTGTGCTTCAGGCAATGGATACGTCCCTTCCTGTTCAACAGGGTTTTGAGTAGCAAGAACCAAAAAAGGATTCGGTAATTTGAATGTCTGATCGCCAATTGTGACCTGTTTCTCCTGCATGGCCTCTAATAAGGCACTTTGAACTTTTGCCGGAGCACGATTGATCTCATCTGCAAGAATAAAATTTGCGAAAATAGGACCTTTCTTCACCGTAAATTCTTCACGTTTCTGGTTGTAAATCATTGTACCAATAAGATCGGCAGGTAAAAGATCCGGCGTGAACTGAATGCGGCTGAAGTCTGCATGAATAGTAGATGCAAGTGATTTAATGGCGAGCGTTTTTGCCAGTCCGGGAACACCTTCAAGAAGGATGTGACCATTTGACAACATGCCGATCAAAAGTCTTTCTACCATGTATTTCTGACCTACGATTACTTTGTCCATCTCCATGGTCAGCAAATCAACGAATGCACTGTCACGCTGAATCCGGTCATTCAATTCTTTAATATCAGTCATTTTTTGTAGCTTTTTAGAGTTCTTTGGTTTTAAAAATTCTGCGGGTAAAATTAAGCAGAAATACAGAAGCAGTAAGACTTTTCGGCTGTTAAAATTTGTTAAAGGTCGAATGTTTAAAACCTTTAGTTATCATTGATTTTTCTAACTTTGCGACCGTATTTTAAAATATTCCGACGTTTTGCAACGCTATTTTCTCCGACTTTCTTTCAACGGCACCAATTATCACGGCTGGCAGATACAGGAAAATACTCCTACAACTGTTCAGCAGGTTATGAATGAAATGCTGTCAAAATTATTGAATGAGCCTGTTCTCGGTACAGGTTGCGGACGCACGGATACCGGAGTTCATGCTCATGATTTCTATCTTCATTTCGATTCTTCGAAATTACTTCTTGAAGAAAAGGATAAATGGATTTACCGGTTCAATCAGGCATTGCCCTCTGACATTGCCATAACTGAACTACATCAGGTATCAGGAACTGCCAACTCCCGTTTTGATGCCATTGCCCGGACATACGAATATCATATTCATCAGAAGAAGGATCCTTTTCTTACCGATAGATCTTATTTGTTTTCTTACTCTCTGGATCTTGAAGCAATGAACAAAGCGGCTTTGTTTCTGTTTGAATACAATGATTTCACTTCCTTCGCAAAAACCAATACTCAGAGTTTTACGAATAATTGTAAAATTTTTAAAGCGGAATGGAAGGAGGAGAGTGGGAAAATTATTTTTACTATCTCGGCAGATCGTTTTTTAAGAAATATGGTTCGTGCTATCGTAGGAACATTAATGGATGTAGGAAAAGGAAAAATAAGTCCGGAGGATTTCAAAAAAGTGATCGAAGGAAAGAGCAGGTCGGATGCAGGATTCTCAGTGCCGGCCTGCGGCTTATACCTCGAAAAAGTTGACTACCCTGAAAATTATTTCAATGCAGGAAAATAAGAAGAAGTCGTTTGCAAAAGCTGTTGACCTGCCTGTTCTCAAAAGGATATTTGCATTTGTAAAACCGTATCGAAAAAACTTTTTCCTCGCAGTTTTCACCACCATTGTCCTTGCTGTTTTATCCCCCTTACGACCTCTGCTGATCCAGCATACGTTTAACAACTACATTGCAATCCCCAATGAAAGCATGGTTTTTAAAATGACCATGCTACTTATCGGATTGTTGTTTTCTGAAGCAATTATTCAGTTCCTGGATTCTTATTTAACCAACAGGCTCGGACAAAATATAATCCGGGATCTAAGAGTCCGCCTGTTTCGTCATATCCTGGGACTGCGTTTAAAATACTACGACAACACACCTATTGGTACGCTGGTTACGCGTGCTGTTTCCGACATCGAGGTGATCGCTAATATTTTTTCAGAAGGATTGATTGTGATCATCGGTGATTTGCTGAAGCTAAGTGTAATCATTTGTGCTATGCTCTTCATTAATTTTGAGCTTGCCCTGATCTCCCTTTCTTCGGTGCCGGTACTTCTTATAGCAACTTACATTTTCAAAAAGGCCGTTAGTGTATCCTTCAATGAAGTGAGAACACAGGTGTCCCGATTAAATGCCTTTGTTCAGGAACATCTTACCGGAATGAATATCGTTCAGATCTTTAACCGTGAAGAGGCGGAGATGGAAAAGTTTGATAAAATAAATACGAGTCATCGCGATGCCAACATTCGCTCTATTATGGCCTATTCTATTTTTTTTCCGGTAGTGGAAATATTATCAGCTATCTCATTGGGTTTACTCGTTTGGTATGGTGGAAGGGGAATCGTACAAAGCACTACAACGATTGGAGAACTCATCGCATTCATCATGTACATCCACATGATGTTTCGTCCGATCCGACAGCTGGCAGACCGGTTCAATACATTACAGATGGGAGTGATCTCTTCCGAAAGAGTTTTCAAATTACTTGATACGGATGAGACGATTGAGAATAAAGGTGTTCTTTCTGCAGATGAAATAAAAGGAAATGTTGAGTTCAAAAATGTATGGTTCTCCTACCAGGATGAAAACTGGGTGCTTAAGAATGTATCATTCTCTGTTAAACAAGGCGAAACGGTTGCTCTTGTTGGCGCTACAGGTGCTGGGAAATCCTCCATCATAAATTTGCTGAACAGGTCTTATGAATATAACAAAGGGGAAATTCTAATCGATGATAAAAATGTGCGTGAGTTTGAACTCGGATCATTGAGTAAAAATATCGGGGTTGTTCTTCAGGATGTTTTTCTTTTCTCCGATTCTATTTTGAATAATATTTCATTGAATAATCCAGATATCAGTCGAGAAAAAATTATTGAGGCTTCAAAAATTGTTGGTGCACATGATTTTATTTCAGCCCTTCCCGGGAATTATGATTATAACGTGAAGGAGCGCGGAGCCATGCTCTCTGCAGGTCAGCGACAACTCATCTCATTTATTCGTGCCTATGTATACGATCCGAAGCTATTGATTTTGGATGAAGCAACTTCCTCAATCGATACTGAATCGGAAACATTAATTCAGCGCGCAACTGAGATCCTTACAAAGGACAGAACTTCAATTGTAATTGCGCACAGACTTGCGACTATTCAGAAAGCTGATAAGATCATTGTAATGGATCATGGTGAAGTTGTTGAAACCGGAAATCACCAGGAACTACTCAGAATGAATGGCTTTTACAAACGATTGTTTGATCTTCAATTCAAGGAAGTTACCGTAAGGGAATTATAATTTATCTTTCAGGTAAGAGCCGGTATAGGATTCTTTGCATTTAATAAGATCCTCCGGAACGCCTTCAAATACAATGTTTCCTCCATCCGTACCACCATCTGGTCCAAGATCAATGATCCAGTCAGCACATTTTATCACATCCGCATTGTGTTCAATAATGATCAGGGAATGTCCTTGTTTGATTAGTGCATTAAAGGCATAGATCAATTTTGAGATATCATGAAAATGCAATCCTGTTGTTGGTTCATCAAAAATGAAGAGAGTAGGAGTAGTACTGTTCTGGCCTATTCCAAGAAAGGAAGCAAGCTTGATCCGTTGCGCTTCTCCACCACTTAAGGTGCTTGAGGACTGACCAAGATGCACATATCCTAATCC
Source organism: Bacteroidota bacterium (assembly GCA_030855265.1). Classification (GTDB taxonomy): domain Bacteria; phylum Bacteroidota; class Bacteroidia; order 2-12-FULL-35-15; family 2-12-FULL-35-15; genus 2-12-FULL-35-15. Next base: position 6,035 of record JALYRR010000157.1, read on the forward strand.
CACTTCCGAAAGAGGCTTAAGTTTCTGAACGATTTTTTTCTCTGTATTGGTTGGCTTTGGTGAGGAGTCAAAGAAACTGATTGAATCATCAACGGTCATATCCAGGATGTCCGCAATGTTTTTCTCATTGTAAAGCACTTCCAGAATATCTTGTTTAAATCGCTTTCCATTACAACCTTCACACACCAGGTGAATATCAGCCATGAACTGCATTTCAATTTGTACTTCTCCTTCACCTTCGCACACTTCACAACGACCACCATCAACATTGAATGAAAAATGCGATGGTTTGTATCCGCGGTTCTTCGCAAGCGGCTGCTCAGCAAAGAGGGTTCTTATTTCGTCATACGCTTTCACATAAGTGACAGGATTCGATCTGGATGATTTCCCGATCGGATTCTGATCGATCATTTCAACTGCCGAAATTGAATTGAAGTCTCCGCCAAGTTTATCAAAGCTGCCTGTTTGTTCACTATAGCTTCCATGAAGTTTTTTAAGTGCAGGATAAAGTACTTTTTTAACTAAAGATGTTTTTCCTGAACCGCTGACTCCGGTAATGACAGTCATTGTGTGTAAAGGAAATTTCACATTCACCCCTTGGAGGTTATTTTCCCTTGCACCCGTAATTTCAATGTATTGATTCCATTTTCTTCTATGAGTTGGAATTTCAATTTTTTCTTTCCCGGTAAGATAGAGCGCTGTAAGGCTTCGTTCTTCTGTCTCGAGATCTTTGTGATTGCCCTGGAAGACGAGTTCTCCTCCATGAGTTCCAGCCAAGGGGCCAATGTCAATTAGTTCATCTGCTGCACGCATGATCTCTTCGTCGTGTTCAACCACAACAACAGTATTCCCTATGTCGCGCAAGGAATACAATACTTTGATTAAACGGGTTGTATCTCTTGAATGCAAACCTATGCTAGGCTCATCGAGAATATACATAGAACCAACAAGGCTGCTTCCCAGCGAGGTGGCCAAATTGATGCGTTGTGATTCTCCTCCAGACAATGTGTTGGATAAACGATTCAGGGTCAGATAACCAAGTCCAACATCCGAAAGGAATTGAAAACGATTAGTAATCTCAACAAGAATTCTTTTTGCAATTTCTTTATCGAAGCCGGATAACTGAATGTTTTTAAAGAACTCAAGTGAATCTTTTACGGGCATCAGCACCACATCATTGATCGAGCGGTTATCTACTTTAACATAGGAAGCATCCTTTCGAAGACGGGTGCCATGACATTCGGGGCAAACTGTTTTCCCACGATAGCGGGATAACATTACACGGTATTGAATTTTGTATGCTTGTGCTTCAAGATGTTTGAAAAAATCATTTAAGCCCTGAAAATATTTGTTGCCTGTCCAGATCAGATTTTTTTCTTTTGCCGACAGATCATAATAAGAGCGATGAACGGGAAAATCGAATTTATGAGCATTCATCACAAGGATGTTTTTCCATTCGCTCATCTTTTCCCCTTTCCAGGCCACGATGGCATCCTCGTAAACGGATAAATTTTTATTCGGGATAACAAGATCTTCATCAATCCCGATCACACTTCCGAAGCCTTCACAATTTTTACAAGCTCCTACCGGATTGTTAAAACTAAAAAAGTGAACACTCGGTTCTTCGAATGTTATTCCATCCAGTTCAAAACGGTTCGAGAAATGGCGGACAGATTCATCAACCGGTTTTACCCTGGACTTCGCAGTTTTTTTTGGAGTTTTTTCAGTTGCAGTTTCTGATTTCTTTTCTGTATTTATTACTTCAACAACACAATCTCCTTCTCCTTCGAAAAAGGCTGTTTGGACAGAATCGGAGATCCTGTTTTCATTGTCCTCATCCTCGGGACGAACGGTGATCCGGTCAATTAAAAGATGAATAGGGTCTTTTTCTGAAAATTTTGTTGAAACAAAGTCTTCAATTTTGTGTACTTCTCCTTTTTGATGCACACGTGAAAAACCTTGCTGGGCGAGAAGTTCCAGTTGTTTCTTTGTTGTTTTTTCAACCTGCTTCTTTATGGGTGATAAAATAAGAACCTTTGTTTCAGGCGGCAATGATTTTATATAAGCAGTTACATCACTTACAGTATCTCTCTTGACCTGATGCCCTGAAACCGGCGACATCGTTCTGCCCACCCTTGCATACAATAGTTTCAGATAGTCATATATTTCAGTGGAGGTTCCAACGGTTGATCTGGGATTTCTGGTGTTGACTTTCTGTTCAATGGCTACAGCCGGTGAGATTCCTTTGATATAATCCACATCAGGTTTGTCGATTCTTCCTAAAAACTGACGGGCATAGGAGGATAAGCTTTCAACATATCGTCGCTGTCCTTCAGCATATAAAGTATCAAACGCAAGTGATGATTTGCCTGATCCGGATAAGCCTGTTATTACGACAAGTTTATTGCGGGGAATGGCAACATCGATGTTTTTGAGGTTATGAACCCTGGCACCTTTTACCAGTATGTATTTTTTTGAATCGAGATCTTCTATTTTTCCGCGCTCCGCCATGATCAAATTCTCCCTTTTTTATTGTCGGGATTGCAAAATTAGTCAATTTCAGGCTTGGTTTATGTTGATATTGCTGTATATTTGCTGAAAGGAAATTTATTTTTCCGATAATGCAACATTTGTTAAAATATGGCGTTAAACACCATATATTCAATTTATTATTCATCGGTTTACTGATTAACAAACATTACAGAAAGCCATAATCTCATAAGCTCATAAGATAAACTGCTACTTTTTTATTACTAACCACAAATAAAAAAGGAGGTACCTATGCCTGTTCAGCAGCAGTTTATTGATGATCAAGAGCTTGTCAATCAGTACATTAACGGTCAAGAATCAG
>JALYRR010000320.1 GCA_030855265.1 Bacteroidota bacterium
TCTTAAACCTCTTATCCAGATCCTCCATCGAGAACGTGCTAATTGTTGGTTTTCCCGCGGGCGTACTGTAGGGCATTTTACATGCAAACAACTCATCGATCAGGTTGTTCATTTCCTCCTGGGATAATGTTTTCCCTGATTTAATTGCCGTGTTTTTTGCCATGGAGCGTGCAAGGTTCTCTCTTTTATCTGATCGCAGTTCCTGAAGATTCTGTTTGTAGTTCTCGATCAAGCCTTCCAGTAACGAAGCTGAATCATGATCCGCTGTTTCTGCCGGCACACCATGAATCACAAATGTGTTTTTTCCAAACTCACTGATATCGAAGCCCAATAACTGGATCTCGGAATGAAGTTCTGTCACCAAAGCAAAATCAGATGCGTTCAGCTCAAGCGTTTTGGGAAATAATTCCTGCTGTGTGGAGGATCTGTGTTTCTCAAATGAATCAAGAATGCGCTCGTAAAGAACACGTTCATGTGCGCCCTGCTGATCGATCACCATGAATCCTGTTTTTATATGCGATAAAATATATTTATTGTGGAGCTGATAGGTGGTTTTTTTATTGACCTCATGCAGTTGATTGTCCCAGTCCGTATCAATGGTTTGCTGGGTGGATTCTTCATTCTTCACTTCAAACTCCAATTGGTTATTCGCGTGACGACTGTACATCTTTTCCCAGTTCGCGCGATTGGATAATTCGCGTTCTGTGGAATTGTGAGCCGGCAGTGCACCTGTTTTAAAAGGATTGAATTCCGGATCTACCTTGATGGTTGGTTGTTTGATGATTCCGTCCAGGGGCTTGAGAGGCATATTATAAAGATGCGCTTCCTGGTCAAAATCAAGGCTCGGTGAAATGTTGAATTGTCCGAGCGATTTTTTGACCGTTGAGCGCAAGAAAGCATAGATGGCTTTTTCGTCTTCGAATTTTACTTCTGTTTTGGTGGGATGGATATTGATGTCAATCGTTTTTGGATCAACATCCAGCATTAAAAAGTACGATGCAAAGCTGTCGGCCGGAAGCAGCTGATCAAATGCCGATTGAACAGCATGATGGAGGTAGGCGCTTTTTATGAATCGTTTGTTGAGGAAAAAGAACTGTTCCCCTCTCGTTTTTTTTGCAAACTCCGGTTTTATAACAAAGCCTTTGATGTTTACAATATGGGTTTCTTCTTCTACCGGAACTAATCTGGAGTTGTATGAAGAACCAAAAATTCCCATCAGCCTTTGTTTCAACGGTCCGCTTTCCAGCCTGAATATTTCAGTATTGTTATGATGAAGGCTGAATGCTACTTGTGGATTTGGAATGGCCACCCGTTGAAATTCATCAATGATATGGCGGAGTTCCACCGTATCCGTTTTTAGGAAATTTCTTCTTGCGGGAATATTATAAAAGAGGTTTTTTACAGATATTGAGGTTCCTTCGGAACAGCTGCAGGCTTCCTGGAGTTTGATCTCACTGGCTTCGATATCGATCTTTATTCCTACATCATCGCCGATGCGTTTGGTTTTTAATTCCACCTGTGCAATGGCGGCTATGGAAGCAAGGGCTTCTCCCCGGAAACCCATGGTGCGGATGTGAAAAAGGTCGTCGATATTTTTGATCTTGGAAGTGGCATGTCTTTCAAAACACATGCGGGCATCGGTTTCGCTCATACCACTACCATTGTCAATTACCTGCACCAATGCTTTGCCGGCATCGTTGATTAATAATCTAATCACGGTAGCGCCTGCATCCACTGCGTTTTCCAGTAACTCTTTCACGGCACTTGCCGGACGCTGAATCACTTCCCCGGCTGCAATCTGGTTGGCAATATTATCCGGTAAAAGATGAATGATATCTGACATAGGTTTTGCTTATCGCAAAGATAATAATATTCGCTGCATTATTTTAGAAATTGCGTCTGTGTTTTAGGTGTTTTATCCCCAGAAAGTAGAGTTGCAAAGTTTTTGATCTGATTTAGGAAAGCCTTAATTTTAATGGGTTACAGGGCCCAGGGATCCGATAAGCGTGATAATATTAATATCGAACCATTGATAAAGGTAAATTGAGAATAGGATGCTGAAAACGAGAAGAAAGGAAAAGATCAGTCCGATGGTTTTTCCGAAAGAACTGCTTCCTGAAATCAATAGTCTGGCAATCATGATTTCCACCCTGTTTCCCATATATGTATATGCAGGTACGAGGATAAAAACAAGAGCCAGCATAGCGATGGCAGTGAATTTATAAGGATCAATCCCGCTCTTATAATTTATAATGTAATCGGTAATATAGCCTGTGAGCAGGTTCACAGTTAAAACTGTGATCATCAAAACCATCAGGTTAAAAAGTTTTTTATACATAAGATTACTGGTTCTGGAAACTGCTTACCAGACGTTTGGAACATTAACAGTACAAAGCTAAGTCGCCCCGGAAGGAGAATTTAAATATTTCGTCTATTCCATTAACATCCTTTCGTTGATAATTAAAGAAGTGGAGGATCTTTCATTGCATGCTTCGCTTTATTTTTAGCATAAATATTGCTCAGTCAACATCCACTCTAAGATTCAATGAAAAGATACCTGCTCCCGATTTTTTTAGCTTTCATATTTATTTCCCTCAGTTTCACTCCAAAGCCTGTTCAGCAGGATCCGCCTTTTTACATGTCCAATACAAAATGGGCGGACTCCGTTTTTAAAACCCTTAGCCCGGAAGAGCGGATTGCACAGCTGTTTATGGTTGCTGCGTATTCCAATAAAGACAAGCTACATGTGGCCGAAATAAAAAAGCTAGTTGATGAATATAAAATCGGTGGTCTGATCTTTTTTCAGGGCGGACCTGTAAGACAAG
>JALYRR010000158.1 GCA_030855265.1 Bacteroidota bacterium
CTACTGCTCCTGTTTCAGGATCTACAGTTGTTACCAGCGTTTCCTGCTTTGGCGGATCTAACGGATCAATCAACTTAACACCAGCAGGTGGAACTCCTGGTTATACATTTAACTGGGGTGGTGGAATCACTACCGAAGACAGAACAGGTCTTACTGCCGGAACATACACGGTGATCATCACCGATGCAAACGGATGTACCGGAACTGTTACTGCAACTGTTAATTCTCCAGCTGCACTTGTTGCTTCTGCAGGATCACAAACAAATGTATCATGTTTTGGCGGTTCAAACGGTTCTGCAACTGTTTCTGTAACGGGTGGTACTCCAGGATTTTCATACTCGTGGTCACCATCAGGTGGAACAGCCGCTATGGCTTCAGGTCTAAGTGCAGGAACATATACTGTTACTGTTACTGATAATAACGGATGTACTGCTACACAAGCATTTACTATCACACAACCTGCTGCTGCTTTAATGGCAACTTCTGCTTCACAAACGAATGTATCATGTTTCGGCGGATCTAATGGTGCAGCTTCAGTTTCTGTAACGGGAGGAACTCCAGGGTTTTCTTACTCATGGTCACCTTCAGGTGGAACTTCAGCGACTGCATCTGGTCTAAATGCCGGAACGTATACTGTAACGGTTACTGATGCCAACGGATGTACTGCAACACAATCGTTCACAATCACTGAACCAGCTGCTCCTTTAATGGCAATGACTTCCTCAACCACAATCCTTTGTAACGGAGGCACATCTGATATCACCGTTTCTGCAATGGATGGAACTGCACCTTATACAGGTACTGGTATTTTCACTGTAAACGCAGGAACATATACTTATACTGTTACGGATGCTAACGGTTGTTCTGCAAACAGTACAATCACTGTATCCGAACCAATTGCTCTTATGGCAATGTCTTCGGCAACCACAATCTCCTGCTTTGGGGGAACATCGAATGTAACTGTGAGTGCAATGGATGGAACAGCTCCTTATTCAGGAACCGGAACTTTCACTGTTACAGCAGGTACATATACGTATACTGTTACAGATGCCAACGGTTGTTCAACAACAACAACAATCACTGTAACAGAACCTTCCTCCTCTGTAACTGCAATGTCATCTGCAACTACTATTCTTTGTAACGGTGGAACCTCTGACGTAACTGTAACAGGTACAGGCGGAACTGCTCCTTACACAGGAACAGGTATTTTCACCGTAAATGCAGGAACATTCAATTACATGGTAACTGATGCAAACGGATGTTCATCAACAACCTCAATTACTATTACTGAACCTACTGCAGTTGCTGCTTCATCCAACTCTACTACAATTATGTGCAACGGTGAAACTTCAGATGTAACTGTGAGCGCTACAGGTGGAACAGGTACTTTGACCGGAACGGGTGTATTTACTGTATCAGCCGGCACGTATACATATACTGTAACAGATGCCAACGGTTGCTCTGCAACAACAACAATTACCATTTCAGAACCAGCACTAATTGCTTCAACAAGTACACCGACCATTTGTGCAGGTGACTCTATTATGGTTGGAACTAGCATCTACTCTACTTCAGGTTCTTATATGAATACTTTAACAGCTGCAAATGGTTGCGATAGTATTGTTACAACTAACTTAACTGTTAGCCCGGCAATTACTAACTCGCAAACAATTACTATCTGTTCAGGAAATTCAATAACAGTCGGATCAAGCGTGTACAATGCTACAGGAACCTATTCTGATATTCTAACAGCAATGAACGGTTGCGATAGCACTGTTACCACTAACCTAACAGTTTCTCCGGCGATCACATCAACACAAAGCTTTACGATTTGTGCAGGTAACGCTGTAACAGTAGGAACTAGTGTTTACAATGCTACCGGTACTTACACCGATATGTTGACTACTTCTGCCGGATGCGACAGTACTGTAACAACAAACCTTACTGTGAATCCATTGCCGGCTGTTTCGATGTCAGCATTCAACCCTAACACAGTTTGCTTTCAAACGCCTGGTGTTCCTCTGAATGGTGGAAGCCCTGCAGGTGGAGTATATTCAGGTCCCGGAGTATTGCCAGGCATGTTTAACCCATCATTAGCGGGTGTTGGTCCACAGACTATTACTTACACAATCACGGATGCAAATTCCTGCTCCAACTCTGACTCAGAAATGATCACTGTGCTTGACTGTACAGGAATCGAAGAAGCACTTAGCGCTGAGAATGCTACTGTTTATCCTAACCCTTCAACAGGCAACTTCAACATTCATATCCTTAATGTAACAGGTAAAATGGTGATTAGCATATCTGATGCTCAGGGGAAAGAAGTTTATTCTTCACTTGAAAAGCTTACAGGTGATTTCAACAAGAACATCAACCTTGATGGCTTCGCGAAAGGCATGTACGCAATCAAATTAAGCACAGAGAACAATGTTATCATCAAAAAAGTGATCATTGATTAATCTTTAAATACTTAATAGAAAAGGCTGCCAGAAATGGCAGCCTTTTTTATTATAGGCCCTACTCTAAAGGCGCCATAAAATTCCGTAAAGGCTATTTTTTACTATTGATCTTTTCGGAAAGGTAAGGAGGCAATTCTGCGATCGCTTCATTCAGCCTTTTCGTATTCTCTTTCTTTTCATCCCCTTCCGGAAGATTATAATTATAGTTGCTGAATAAGTAATAGACAAGAACTCTGTTAAAATCATCCAGGGATTTATCCGCTATCATTTCCAACATTCTCTTCTCAATCAGTACTTTATCCTTTGATTCAGAAAGTGCCCTTCCTAAACGGCCAATATCCCCGAAATAATGATTCTGGCTGGGATTGCTCACACGCAGACAAATCCCAAATAAGAGATCCGGCACATTTATTTCCAATGCTTCCAATTCGGCAATATATGTTTTTCGGCCTGCCCAGGCCCAGCTTCCATCACTCACCCGTTCGAACCTGTCATTCATAATATCCAGGTGTGAACGCAGGAAGATCTCCCAGTTCACTGTCTCTGCTGAGAGTCTGGCAATTTGCTGGGCATGATATCGCGGCGACTGATCCATACTACATCCCCCTACCACCACTCTTCTTCTCTTAAACTCCAGTGCGTTCTTCTTTGAATCATATTTTCCAACATATTCTTCAAACTCTTCATCCGTACTGCCTCCATCGGCAAGTCCGGATTTAACCGCCTCTTCGAACAGCCACTTCACTGATGGATCATTTTTAAAAAGACTATCTGCACGGGAAAATTTCAACGAATCCCATGCAGCGTATTGATCCCAGTAAGTAGTGTCCTCGCTGTAAACAGGCTTTCCTGTTAACTTATGGATCTGCTCCATGAATTTACTCACTGCAGCAGGAGTCTTAGAGTCATAGTGACGGCCGGTCCTTTTTGCATTCTCATAAAACACTGAGGCATTTGTATCCACCAAACAATCGGAATATTGAACCAGCCGTGCATATTTCTCAGGCAACGCCGGCGCCGACATATTTTCCGTCAGATAAAATGCCTGTACAGATTCAGCCGAATATTCCGACTTTGAACTATAATCTATAAGCCAGGAACCTTTCAGATACGGCGCAGATCTTAATCTCTGTTTATCGAATTCAAGTTCATGATCATGCCCTCCGCCAAGTTCAGGACTGTAAAAAGAAACGCGCTCCGTATTTTCATAATCCGTGTACTCATATTTGTAAACAATTAAATCCTTATCCGTTATTAAGCCTTTGTATTTTGACTTTAACCCTTCGAAGGAGATCCCGGCTTCCATATCCTTTACGGCGGCTTTGACATTTTTTTTGTTCAAAATAACATAATGAGCCTTCCCCTGAAGCATAGAATAATATTGTTTGTTCAGGTCACATACTTTGAACTTAAGGTTCAGTGAATCAACAATAAATTTCAATTGGCGGATGGTTGTATCGGCGTAAATAAATCCGTTGTTATTATTTGCGAATTCCTGACCGAATGAATGGAAACCAAACAAGGAAAAGCAAAAGAGGAGGAGTAGTTTTTTCATGATGCAGGTATGTTTGTTATACAGACGCTAAACGTGTGAAAAAGCATAAAATTGTTTGGAAATAGATAGATCAGATCATAAGTTTATAATTAACCAAAACTTAGATTGCCACGCCTGAAAAGGCTCGCCTGCCGACCGATAGGAGGGCAATGACGCTCCGTATGTTGCCACCCTTTTCTCTGCGTTCTCTGCGACTCTGCGAGAAATTTTTCTTTGCGTTCCCTGCGAGATATTTTTGTACACCTTCAAAGGTTCTCGATACCTGCCTACCGGCAGGCAGGCATTTCTTCCGCTACCGCTTCAGAAACACTCGAACTGACGCTCCGGAGGAAGCAACCGATTCCTCTAGGTATTCATCCAGCCTTTGCGCTCTCCGCGACTCTGCAAGAAACAAAATATCGTAAAAAATGAGAGTGCCACGCCAGAAATAGGCTCGCAATGACGCTCCGGAACTAAAACTCAAATTTCGGACATTCCGCTACGTTATTCCGCCCGTCATATCCATCACTCGACATGATCGGTGAGAAACCCATCATGATCTCCGTAGAATTCGCTTTTGCAGAACGGAAACGCGAAACAGTATAATCATAAGAGAAACCTACCACAATATTTTTCGCGATCCTCACCTGGATAATGGCTGCCACAGCATCGTGCATCCTGTAGGTCAATCCCAGTCCAATTCGTTTTCTGTAGAAGGCCATAAAATTAAAAGACGCTGCCGGAATCCCAATGAAGGAGGATTGAATGTGAATAGCAGGCACAAAAATATAATCATAACCAGGTGATCTGAATTTTCTGCTCAGTGTCACATAGGCCTCCGGAATCAAAACCCCTCCACCGATTTCTTTATTTCCCTGCTTCATCCTGCTCTGATATAAATTTCTGACAGCTATACTAATCGCCAATTTTTTAGAATATAAATAAACTCCGGGGACGATGGAAGGCAAGAGAACCTGTAAATCACGGTTATTCAATGCAGGATCGTTTGCATCAAAAAGCGAATTAGAAACCGAGATTTGTTTGACACCTGCTGCCACACCAACACTCATGAAAAGTTTATGAGATAATTTTAAATGCACTGCATAAGAACCATATCCTGATTTTGAACTGAACAGCCCAAACTTATCCTGTTCCACATACGCTCCCACTCCATGCCAGTAACGCCTGTATCCTTTTTTTCCAAAGTCTTTGGTTACACTTGCGAAGTTAGTTTCAGGTGCCAGTGAGAATCCGATCCATTGTGTGCGTCTTCCAACCATGAACATAATTTCTTTGGAACTTCCGGCAACAGCAGGATTCAACCCGTAATCATTCAGAAGAAACTGAGAATACTGAACAGATTGCTGAGCCTGCAAGCTGCAAGAGAAAATCATCAGAAGAAGAAAAAATATTTTTCTCATTTTATAATGGTCACACTTCCTTTTATGATCACAGATTCATCCTTCCTATCAGGATAAATAATATAATAGTAAGAAGCGGAAGGCAGCGCGATGTTCAATCTGTTTTTCCCTTCCCAGGGCTCACTATACAATCCGACGTTTTCAAAAACTTTTTGACCTGCTCTGTCATATACCATCACGAGCGCCTCCGGGAAAAAAATTGCATTGTTGATGAACCATGTATCATTGTATCCATCGCCATTTGGAGAAAATCCAAGTTCAGGATTCATTTCACAGATAAGTTCTTTGATCTCGACAGTAATGACAGTATCATTACCGGCAGCATCAGAAACTGTCACTGTGTAATTGCCGGGCACTAAGCCAGCGATAAGGGGAGTCGACTCACCGCTTTCCCAGGAATAATAATAGGGAGGGTTCACTTCTACAACATTGATCTCGATACTTCCGGGAGAAGAGAAATTGCATTTAACATCCTGTTTAAATACCGAATAGCTGATCTGGGCAAGAGTTAATCCGGAACATCCGAAATAGAAAAAACAATATAGCAGGAACCGTTTCAAATTACTCGCACAATTTATTGATGAGTTCTTCCGCCATATAGCTGCCTTTTTCTGCGGCCTGCTTCATCACTTCACACGCTTCTTTTTTATCACCATGCTGATACATCGCTGTGGCAAGCGCAATATACGCCTCGCGATAACTGCTATCCATGTCAATCACTTTTCTGTAATCAGCAACAGCGCCTGTAAAATCACCGGAGACATCTTTCCAGAAACCTCTGCTGTAATAGGCCTGAATGTAATCACTTTTTAACTCAATGGCTTTATCCAGATCGGATACAGCACTTGCGTGTTCATCAAGATGACCTTTTGCCAACGCTCTGTTGTAATAAGCCTTTACATGAGCAGGATCAAATTCAATGGCTTTGTTAAAATCTTTCACTGCGCCGGTGTAATCTGCTAATTCTGCTTTTGAAATAGCGCGTGCATAATAGGCATCTGTATATTTCGAATTGAGCTTTATGGCTTTGTCAAGATGCCTGATTGCCGATTTGTATTCTCCCTGTCTTACGCAGATGGTTCCCTGCAGACAATATGCGCTATCGTAATACACATTCAACTGAAGTGCCTGATGAATATCAGAAAGAGCGGAAGGGTAATCTTTTAATGAATCATGGATTAGCGCACTGGAATAATAATCACGCGCTGTATTTTGAGAAAAAGAAAAAGCAGTCATTGTCATGCTTAAAATGAGTAGGACTGCTTTTTTCATTTGCTTGTTAATGTGTCAAGGTGATAATTTGAAAATGTGTTAATTTGAAAATGTGATGATGTGATGATGTGAAAATGTGATGATGTGATGATGTGATCAACGTAGGCGGCCAAACTCTGCCTTGTGACATCAATCTCCTCTAAGAACCAACTAAATCCTATTTTATCATTTACCGCAGTTAATCAGATTTCATTATCAAAATCAGCGTTCCAATTTTTTTATCCCGGAACTCTATTTCAACAACTCACCAAGCGCAGAATCAAAGATCGCTTTCGCTTCCGCAATCGTACCGAATGATTCTTCATCAATGATCATTTCCTTGCCCTTCACATCACCAATGTATTCAAACTCCGCACGTGAAGCCATCATCAGGTCAATGAATTTATCTTCATCCGATTTTTTCACAGACACGATCACACGACTTTGTGCTTCTCCGAAAAGGAAAGAATCTCTACGAACAGTTTCATCACTGCTGATATCGAAGCCCAATCCGTTTGGCATGGCGCTTTCCAAAAGGGTAATGAACAATCCACCATCCGCACAATCATGCGCCGATTGAATTGCTTTTTCTTTGATAAGTGTCTTCACCGCTTTCTGCACTTCGAATTCCTCATCCAGGTTAAAGAAAGGCGGTGGCGTATTTTTAACGTTGTGATAAGAGTATAAATATTCGGAGCTGCCGATATCATCTTTGGAACTTCCGATCAGATAAATAGAATCACCTTCGTTCTTGAAGTTCAGCGTCATGCGGTTTGATTTGTCTTTCAGCACTCCCAACATCCCGATAGTTGGTGTTGGAAATACCGGACCTTCATACGAGCTCTGGTTGTAGAAGCTCACATTACCGCCTGTAACAGGTGTTTCAAACTTCACGCAGGCACTGCCCATTCCTTTGATCACATTGATGAACTGCCAGTATACTTCAGGGTTGTATGGATTACCAAAGTTTAGACAGTTGGTGATCGCGGAAGGCTCACCGCCGCTGCAGACAATATTTCTTGCCGCTTCAGAAACAGCAATTGCACATCCGATCTCCGGATCAGCATTTACGTAACGTGAATTACAATCTACTTTTAATGCGATGGCTTTATTGGTTCCTTTGATGTTTACGATAGCAGCATCAGATGGCGCATTCGTACTCATGTTCACTGTTCCTACCATGGAATCGTACTGATTGTAGACCCATTGTTTGGAAGCGATGTTCGGATGAGCGATCAGGAATTTCGCAACAGCTTTTAAATCTTTCGGCTCTTCCACCGATTCTATTTTGAATTTCTTCGACTCCTTGTAATAAGCAGGCTCTTTGTATTCACGGTGGTAAACCGGAGCACCACCACCAAGAACAAGATCATGAGCAGGAACATCCGCCACAAGCTCATCTTCCATGAAATATTTCAAACGCTTCGTATCTGTCACGATACCGATCACAGCACAATTCAGATCCCATTTTTCAAATACTTTTTCAACTTCTTTTTCACGTCCTTTTTTCACGACGATCAGCATTCGCTCCTGAGATTCAGAAAGCAGGATCTCAAACGGCTGCATGTTTGCTTGTCGTGTAGGCACACGATCCAGCCAGATCTCCATTCCGTGTTCACCCTTTGCGCTCATCTCAGAAGTGGAGCAGGTGATTCCCGCTGCACCCATATCCTGCATGCCGACCACAGCACCTGTTTTAATTACTTCCAGTGTTGCTTCCAGCAAAAGTTTTTCCTGGAAAGGATCACCTACCTGAACGGCCGGAAGATCTTTCGCTGAATCTTCCGTGATATCCGCGGAAGCGAATGTTGCACCGTGAATACCATCTTTCCCTGTTGCGGAACCAACAATATAAACAGGATTTCCAACTCCGTAGGAAGTAGCGGAAACAGTTTCACCTGCTTTCACAATTCCTGCACTCATCGCATTCACTAATGGATTTACGTTATAGCAATCATCAAAGAAAACTTCACCGCCAACTGTTGGAATTCCGAAAGCATTTCCATAATCCCCAATTCCTTTCACAACACCTTTCACCAGCCATTTGGTGC
>JALYRR010000159.1:0-3906 GCA_030855265.1 Bacteroidota bacterium
GATGAGTTCATCTGATTTTTTTCAGACAAAAGTAAATGCAGTGCTTTTGCTATACAAGATGTGGTTTAGCGGAGTGATACATAGCGCAAGCAAAAATTAATTTGTATTTAAATTTCATTTTTCAATTGGTTTTTACCTCACCAGTTGAATGAACCCTTTTTTTGTATGACTACTATTTTCGTTTTTGTTTTTCACAATAAAATAATACACTCCGTCAACACATTCTACTCCTGCCGTTGTTCTTCCGTCCCAAGTCTGGTTTGCTTTTGTAATTTCAAACACTTTAATTCCCCATCTATCATAAATATCAAGGGCCTCTTCTTCCGAAATAAATGGTTTCCACTCATCATTTTGACCGTCCCCATTGGGTGTAAAGACATTTGGATATTCAAAAATATTACCTGTTTCGTATACCGAACAATCATCAATGTAATAATATGAAACATGATTGTTAGGTTCAACAACAAATGAAGTAAATCTTAATGTATCAGGCATCAGTGTATCTGTAAAAAAACCGAGTGTAACATAATTTTCATTCCCTTGAGCTATAAATTTCCCTTTAATTTCCACCCAATTAAGCGTATCGGTAATAAAATTATTCTGAACATTCATAATCTGTGGTATAACACCTATGAATGGTTTCGCATCCGACCTTGAAATTGGAGACTGAGAAAAATATGCTCCGAATTTCCAATAAGCATATTCATTAATATCGCTCAAAACTACCTGGACAGAAAATTCATATTCAAATCCTGCTTTTAAAGGTGAAACCAGTTTTGATTGTATATACTCGACCCACCAACCATATGTACTAACTGGTGGACCACCTCGTTGAACAAAAGCACCACAATATGCGTTTCCGGAATATGGTATTTGATAGCCGAATGTGTTAGATGGAACGCCAACTATACTTAAAGCGCAAGTATTAAAATAATCACTTGTCGCATATGTCGGTATTTTCCAACCTAAACAAGTTTCAAGCTGAGGGTCCCCTGGCTGAGAAACAATAACTGGACAAGTATCATACAACTCAAAATCCCCATTATAAATAAGGTTGGTTTGCGCACAAGCACACTCATTTTCTATCTGAAACAGAAGAAAAAAACCAAAAAATAATATGTAAAAAGGTTTATTCAATTATTAAGATTTGATTAAAAATAATTGGGTCATTTGTTTTTAAGATGTCGACCTACGCACCTTTGCTATTTTTCAAATTTACTAAAATTTGAATTAAAAACATTGCACAATATTGCATAGTAATTAGCCTAATCTTTAAAATGTTTGTTATTAATTCATGGTTTGGTTCCCCTTTCTGGTTTTAGGTTTTAAGAATATTTGGATTTGAGTAGTAGGAAGGTTTTTGAATAATTTAATTGATTATTTAAATCAATAATTTAATAACGTTCTGTTTAATTGTTTTGGCTAATATATTGGATTCAGATGCAAAGTCAAGTAAAAGGAAATCAAAACCAACTATATGTTGCGACATCTAATTTTTCGAAATAATTTTTTATAAGTAATAATGCGTAGTTTGAGGAACATTTGATGCTTTAAAGACTGGTGTAATTTCACCGGTAAGTATTTAACAAGTTTTCAATATGGAATTTTGTCAGTCGTAACAAGCGATATCAAATACATGTCGTAACATATATATGATTTTGAATGAGCTAAATACTTAACAATTCCTTCTAATGCCTTGTTATTAAAGGAGTTTTTGAGTTCGTGGTTTTTGGGTTATTAAGCGAGGGTTATTAACATTTTGAAGGAAATTTCGATGTTAATTTACTTTCATGGTTCTCCCTACTCCGCTCGAATTGACACTAGAATGATGATTGGAATTCCAATTAAAAATACAAGGCGAAATGACTTCAAAACACCCAGTACGACCGAAGCGTAAAGTTGAAAACCCCTCTCCCTCGGAGAGGGGCAAGGGGTGAGGTCTGCGAGTTTACAGAACCAGCGCGATGTTATGTGGATTTTCTAAGAATTATTCTGCAGCCTTGATCTTTTTGTTTCTTTTTGTATCAAGACAAAAGGTAAAGAAGTAAAAAGAATTTAGGTTTTTCTTTTACTTTTTGGCGGCCAAAAAGTAACAACCTGCCTGCCGGCAGGCAGGAAAACCTTTTGATCTTAAAAGGCGATTTCTGGCTCCGCTATCGCTCGCCAGAACTGCGGTTAAATGTTCAGCATTCTTGTTCTCCCAGCATTTCACTTAGCTAAGCATCAAATTTGCAAGAATAATATCGCAGCCGAACATTCCCCGCTATCGCTACTTAAGATCAAAAACGTAACATTCGAGGTTATCGCCAGAAATTATATTTTTCATCGTAATTTAACATCCAAGGCGATTTGATTTTAAAGATGCACAGTACGACCGAAACGCAATGTTGAAAACCCCTCTCCCTCGGAGCGGGGCAAGGGGTGAGGTCTAAAATAATGATTACAACCCCAATCAACAGCTAAATTCCTAATTTTGCACAAAGCACCCTTATGAACTACAACAAGATCAGTCAGGAAATCATAGAGCAAATTCAGCAGATCTGTGGTGAAAATTATGTAATGATTGACAAGGAAATTCTTGCTGATTATGGTCATGATGAAACGGAAAAGCTTTTATTCATGCCGGAGCTTGTCCTGAAGCCACGAACAAGCCTGGAAATTTCCGGCATCATGAAGATCGCGAATGAACATCTTATTCCTGTAACAGCAAGAGGTGCAGGAACAGGCCTGAGTGGTGGAGCTTTACCTGTGCATGGTGGAATCATCATTTCAATGGAACGATTTAATTCCATTCTCGAAATCGATGAGCAAAATCTTCAGGCCACTGTAGAACCCGGTGTAATCAATGAAGTATTTCAAAACGCCGTAAAGGAACTCGGGTTGTTTTATCCTCCTGATCCTGCAAGCAAAGGCAGTTGTTTTCTCGGAGGCAATGTAGCCGAGAGTGCCGGAGGGCCGAAATGTGTTAAATACGGAACAACCAAAGATTATATATTGAATCTTGAAGTGGTTTTACCTACTGGTGAAATCATCCTCACCGGTGCAAATACCCTGAAAAATTCAACGGGTTATAACCTCACGCAACTGATGGTGGGCAGTGAAGGAACATTGGGCATCGTCACAAAAATTATTGTAAAGTTAATTCCACTACCGAAACATGATCTTCTTATACTGGTTCCTTTCCGGAGTCTATGGGAATCATGCGCTGCGGTAAGTGCCGTCTTCCGTGCCGGATTTATTCCCAGCGCCATGGAACTCATGGAACGGGATGCCCTGGATTGGGTGGCTCTGCATGTTGAAAGCTCAGTGGTTAAACTTGAGGATGATATCAATGCTCATTTATTGATCGAAGTGGATGGCAATGATCCGGAAGTGTTAATGAAAGAAATGGAAGCGATCTCCGAACTCATGATGAAGTATGATATCGGAGAAATTCTTTTTGCGGAATCCGCTTCTCAGAAAGCTGAGCTCTGGAAGCTAAGAAGAAAGATCAATGAAGCAGTAACGGCAAATGCCGTCAGCAAGGAGCAGGACACGGTTGTTCCGAGAGCTGAATTACCTTCGCTTGTTGCCGGAGTGAAGGATATCGGAATTAAATATGGATTTCGTTCTGTTTGTTACGGACATGCGGGTGATGGAAATTTACACATCCGGATCATCAAAGGAGATCTTACGGATGAACAATGGAACGGCAGCTATATTAAAACTGCGATAGCTGAGATCTTCGCCTTGTGTCATAGCCTTGGTGGAACGATCAGTGGCGAACATGGGATCGGACTCATTCAGCAGGAATACATGGGAATTGTTTTTTCGGAAAAAGCATTGCAATTGCAGCGCGATATCAAAAAAGTATTTGATCCTAACGGGATTCTGAATCCGGGGAAGATGTTCGGGGCAGCTTAGAAG
>JALYRR010000159.1:3916-8688 GCA_030855265.1 Bacteroidota bacterium
TCGACCTTCCAGTTTTTCCACAACCGCGCGCAGTTGATCTGAAAAAGGAGCCTTCTGGTTGCTGATAAAATCAAACATGACGATCACATCCTGAGCTTCTGCGCAAATCTCTCCTTCGTTGTTTAAAATTATGTGATGAAGTATAAAGCTGGTTGTTTTGATCAGCTCAATTCTTGCTTTTACAACAATATTTCCGGGATAGAAGAGTGGCTTCCTGAATTGCAAAGCGGTGGAGGCCAGCATCGGCCCCGTTTTGTTTTCTGAATACAGATTGGTGATCCCAACCTGTTCCCAGTAATGGATCCGGGAGGCCTGTATGTACTTGTGATAAGCCACATTGTTTACATGGCCGTGCATATCGAGCTCACTCCAGTCGATGCGAAGTTCAAGTGAAACAGGATAGTTTATTTGCATTTGGCTTTGTTATAATCATCCTTAACTAAAGGATTGTCAAGCACCTGAAAACTCAAATAAGGCGCACCGAATAGTTTGCAATAACGTTCATGATTTGCCTGCTCTGCTTTCTGCAAAGCGGTAACAAATAAACGTGATTTGATCATTTCCGGAATCTGCCCGCAAAAAGAAATGTAGGCAAAAAGTACTTGTTCATTTGTCTTTTCCTGTTTAATAAATGGCGCAAGGAGATTCGAAGCGAATTTGTAATCTTTGAACCTTGCGAATACATAGGATAGTTTCAGGTTATTCTGCCAGGAAGATTCTTTCAGATTATAAAAGGATTTGATCTTTTCGATGCACGATTGCATAACAAGTTCGCCGCCGGGAACAGAATCCATGGCTTCCATGATCTTGAACTGCCATTCAATATTAAGTGCATCCACATATTTTTTCGGAACCTCCGTTTTATACAAGGCATCAATCCTTTTCTGCATTTCGTCCTGCGTTTTTTTATCACCAATTGTGCTGTCGAGTTTAACGGCACAAAGTGTATGATTGAATGCGATAAAATTATTTGCAGGATCCAGCGCTGACAGTTTTTTCATGTTGGCGTAATCTTCATCATCCGCAACATTGTTGTTCTTCATAAAGTGCAATACCACCTGGTTGTTGAGGATGCCTGAATATTTCGCTTCGTTAGGTACGATCATTTTGGAAGGTGCCTCATCCGAATATTTGTTCGCACGCATCTGCTGCCCGATGTAATACTGGATCTTATACGCTTGTTTAATATCCGATTTCTTTACCGCCTGATTAAATTTACTTACCGCGAATTTTTCTTCTTTCGCTCCCGTGATATCATAGGTTACATCCATGATGATCTGCGCAAAGCGTTCTTTCGCCAGCACAGGCTCCAATTCCGTTGCCAGTCCTTTTGTGTTGATCTCACGGATGGCTTTTTCTTTTGGCATCTGGGTGAGGTAATCGAATTTACTGCCTTCCATCTCCAGTTGAAAAAGATTCCAGGAGTCGCTCGTTTTTACATTCGTTACAACCCCTTGCTTCTGCATTTTCGAAAGCGCCTTTACAATACTCTCAGCGCGTTTTTTCTGCAGCTTGGCATTTGAATCAGCATCGCCTTCAATTGAGGAATAGGCGGTGATATACAATCCTTCAATAAAGAAATCCGGCTCCTGCAATGCATTCAGGAAAGGAGCCATGTCTTCTTCCTTGTAATCGGATTTGTTTTTTGCAAACGGCACCGTGAAATTCAATAAGGTGGATTCAGATTTTGGTTCGAATGCAGGTTTCAGATAAGCAGCACTGTCAGGCATCAATAACATAGTCAATGGAGTGCTCGAGTTCTGATCGCCTTGTTCCACATATGAATTCATAACGGTACGACAAACTTTTCCATCCTGGATCACCAGTAAGTTGATCTCATAATCTCCTTTAATCCCTGATGGAAATTTACCAAGTTCCACATCAAGCTTGCTGACCTTTTTGCCCTTCTTTTCCGGCTTGATCAGGTTTTTACTGTATAGCTTATCCTTGGAAACCGTTTTCAAAAGCACTCCTTTACTCAAAAGGTTATTGTCGACGATGTTGTAGTCCGGCTTTTCATATTGAGCGCGTTGAACGATATCCACTGCAAGTCCATCCTTTGGCTTTTTGATCAGCCTTGAAAAGTTTTTTAGATTATCATATTTCAGATAGATCTTGCCATCCTTTACATACAATCCTTTGGCAAGCCCTTCATAATCTTTGAATTTATCACAGTTCTTACACACTCTGGAGTCAGGAGCTTTGATCTTTTTGTTCTTGGAGGTAAAGGGAACTTTTAACTCAGATTTTTTCTTTGCACCTGTATTGAAGGTGTTGAAGCTTCCGAAAACAACCGAAACAAATACCTTTTTTCCTGTTTCATCCAGGCTCACGCTCGGACTCGCATACACATAATTTCCGTTTTTGATGATCAGCTGTTCCTTTTTGGCTGTCTTCCACTTTAGTAAAACAGCATCTGCAACTTCCTGGGCGGTAGCGGGACTTTTCCCTTTCAAACCATTTGTCGCGATCACAATTTCCTCCGCGTTCTTTGTTCCTCCAACGGCAATAACTCGCTTTGCGGTTGTCTTGTATTTTCCTTTGCTGTTTTCCAGAGAAGCTTTGGCATTTTTTGCCATGTCTTCCGATTGGATTGCCGAAGCCTTGGCAAGCGTTTCATTAAATTCAAGGCTATCGATGTTGTTATCCACGCGCATCTTGTTCAAGCCGGTCAGAATAATCTTGGCTGCTTCCTCAGTATTGAATGATCTATCGGAGGTAGGAGTCTTGGATTTATCTCCCTTTTTCTGTGCAAACCCGGAGAAAGAGGCAGTGAGGAACATTAGCAGAAGTAATGCGGATCTATTAATCATAAAAAGGGTGTTAGGGATGTTGGGAATTTGATAAAATCCTTACCGGATTTAGATCTCATTCGGTTATATTTGTCAAATATATTTTTTGAAGGATAAAAACAAGAATTTATTAATCATATTTTATGAACAAAATTTTAGTAGCTAACAGGGGAGAGATCGCTTTAAGGGTCATGCGTTCCTGCAGAGAAATGGGAATAAAAACAGTGGCTGTGTATTCGGAGGCGGACAGAAATGCTCCATTCGTAAAATATGCAGATGAGGC
The DNA here is from genome assembly GCA_030855265.1 of Bacteroidota bacterium. Classification (GTDB taxonomy): domain Bacteria; phylum Bacteroidota; class Bacteroidia; order 2-12-FULL-35-15; family 2-12-FULL-35-15; genus 2-12-FULL-35-15. The sequence goes on from JALYRR010000159.1 coordinate 6,992, forward strand.
GGTTTGTGTTGGGCCACCTCCTTCCAATCAATCCTATTTGCTGGGGGATAAGATCATTGAAATTTGTAAAAATCTCAAGGTGGATGGAATTCATCCGGGCTATGGATTTTTATCAGAGAATGCTGAATTTGCAGGGAAGGTAAAAAAAGCCGGACTCATTTTTATCGGACCATCTCCTGAAGCGATGGACATGATGGGCGATAAATTGTCTGCGAAAGCGGCGGTAAAAAAATATAAGATCCCAATGGTTCCCGGATCTGAAGGTGCGATCGATAGTGTAGAGGAAGGGAAAAAAATAGCTGAGGCAACAGGTTTTCCTTTACTGATAAAAGCAAGTGCCGGAGGCGGGGGAAAAGGAATGCGCATCGTAGAGAAGATCGAAGAATTTGAAGAGCAGATGAATATGGCTGTAAGTGAAGCTACTTCTGCTTTTGGCGATGGATCCGTATTTATTGAAAGATATGTTGCCGGTCCGCGTCACATCGAGATCCAGATTCTGGGTGATACGCATGGTAATATCGTTTACCTTTTTGAGAGGGAATGTTCTATTCAGCGTCGTCACCAAAAAGTGATCGAGGAAGCTCCTTCTTCGGTTTTAACGCCTGAGATCAGGAAAGCGATGGGTGAATGTGCGGTGAATGTTGGTAAGGCTTGTGATTACGTGGGTGCCGGAACGGTTGAATTCCTACTGGATGAGAATAAGAATTTTTATTTCCTTGAAATGAATACCCGCCTTCAGGTGGAGCATCCGGTAACGGAAATGATCACCGGGATCGATTTAGTGAAAGAGCAGATCAAAGTAGCAAGAGGAGAGAAGTTGTCGTTTAAACAGGAAGATCTTAAAATAACCGGACACAGCGTGGAAGTGCGCGTATATGCCGAGGATCCATGCAATAATTTCCTTCCGGATATAGGAAGACTTGCCACTTATCAGCGTCCTCAGGGATTAGGTGTGCGTGTGGACGACGGGTTTGAGGAAGGAATGGATATTCCAATCTATTACGATCCGATGATCTCCAAGCTCATCACGTATGGTAAGGACAGGGAAGAGGCTATCAATCGCATGATTCGCGCCATTGATGATTATAAAATCACAGGAGTGGAAACAACATTGAGCTTTTGTAAGTTCGTTTTGAAGCACGAAGCTTTTGTCTCCGGAAATTTCGATACGCATTTTATCAAACATCATTTTTCTCCGGAAATGCTGAATAACCATTCGGAAGAAGAAGAGATCATCGCTTCACTTATGGCCTCACGATTAATTGGATCTAAAAAGTCATCAGGTTCAATAAAAGGAGCGGAAGAAGAACAAAGGTCCAAATGGAAAATGAACAGGTAATTTTCTTTTTGATAAATTAACAGTTACAGACATAACTTTTGCCTGATGCCTCCGTTATAGGATCAATTGGGTACATGTTTTGTCTTCAATTAGCCAAATGGCATATAGATTTATCATATTTCTGCTTCTTTTTCCCCTTCTCATCCGGGCCCAGGAAAACATTCCTGTTACTCCATCAACTCCTATAAACGGAATTCTTGTAAGAACTACCATTTATCAAGGTGATACTATTCCGTATGCTACCTTGCCGACTGTAACCTGCGGAGCTGACCGGGTTTTTAAGAACAAAAAGGAGAAAGCCAAATGGGACCGACTGAAATACAATGTAAAAAAAGTGTATCCCTACGCCATTCTCGCC
>JALYRR010000321.1 GCA_030855265.1 Bacteroidota bacterium
GTTTCCATATTCCTGCAAACGCATTGTCTGCTTTTGAATTGTCAGAAGCTGAATTATAATTTGCTGGTTTCTCATCCTCTTTTTTCTTGCAGCTTGTAAAGACAAGCGCAAAAGAAAATAGGCTGATCGCTGCTAATTTGATTGTGGTTTTCATGGAGTTTGTTTTAGTTAAAGTAAATTTAGTTAAATTTTTTCCAGTGTAATAAATTCATAGTTGTAAATATTCTTTTCATCAGTAATACCCGCTGTTCTTTGTGTCTCTTTCCATTGATCTTCGGGGAGTACAGGGAAAAACACATCGCCGTTAAATTCGTGATCAATCTTTGTTAAGTAAATCGTATCTGTTAAATGAAGTGTCTGACGGAAGATCTCAGCTCCTCCGATAATAAAGATCTCTTCATCGCCGGTCTTTTTTGCAAGGGATAATGCTTCTTCTACTGAACCGACAATGATTGCTCCGGGAGCGGGATAATCGATCTGACGTGTAATGATGATATTTGTGCGGTTTGGAAGCGGACGGAATTTTTCAGGAATCGATTCGTAATTTTTTCTCCCGGTAATTATGCAATGACCTGTGGTTTTCTCTTTAAAAAATTTCATGTCGGCAGGAAGATGCCATATCAGCTTATTATCCTTTCCGATCACATTGTTCTTTCCGACTGCAACGATTATAGAAATCATATTATAAATTCTACTTTAAACTTTTACTTTAAACTTTCAAACTTTGAACTTTTTTTAAACTGCCACAGCAGCTTTAATGTGTGGATGCGGATCATATCCTTCCAGTGTAAAATCTTCAAATTTAAAATCGAAAATATCTTTTACATCCGGGTTAAGTTTTAATTCAGGCAATTTTCTGAAATCACGTGATAGCTGAAGCTTTGCCTGTTCAATATGATTGGAATACAAATGTGCATCTCCAAGGGTATGGACGAATTCACCCGGCTTTAAGTTACACACCTGGGCCATCATAAGTGTTAGTATGGCATAAGAGGCGATGTTAAATGGAACGCCGAGAAAAATATCTGCACTTCTTTGGTACAACTGACAACTAAGTTTTCCATCGGCCACATAAAACTGAAAGAACGCGTGGCAGGGAGGTAATTTCATTTTGTCGATTTCCCCCACATTCCAGGCGCTTACGATCATTCGCCGGCTATCCGGATTGTTCTTGATCTGGTTCACAACCTGAGTAATCTGATCGATGTGCCTTCCGTCCGCAGCCGGCCAGCTTCTCCATTGTGAACCATATACCGGCCCCAGGTTTCCGTTTTCATCTGCCCATTCATCCCAGATGCTAACGCCGTTTTCTTTCAGATATTTGATATTGGTGTCACCTTTCAGAAACCACAGCAGTTCATGGAGAATTGATTTCAGGTGTACTTTTTTTGTTGTCATCATCGGGAAACCTTCCTGAAGATCAAAACGCATCTGATAGCCGAAAACGCTGATTGTTCCTGTCCCTGTTCTGTCTGTTTTTGTAGCACCTTTGTCGAGTACGTGCTGCATGAGGTCGTGATACTGCTTCATGATAATTATTGAAAAATTGTTACAAATATTTTTGATTTGTGGATTGAATCTCATTTGCCGTTTTTACAAATCTTTGTTAATCTACAGATTCGTAAATTCGTTTTTTTATTCGTTATCCGTATTATTTTTTAGGTTCATCATTTTTTACATTCTTCCCATCATCTTTTTTTGTCGCATCGATCATCTCCATCAGCTTCAACCCAAGCAGGCCATTCATCGGGTTAGCTTCTCCACCGTTTCCATTGATGAGGACATCCGGAATGATTTTGATTTTTCCTTTTCCGATTTCTTCTGTGATCTTGTATTTTGTAAAGTTGTCACCACCCATCGCTCCAACTGCCAGTTCATAAGCCTCTGCCGTTGATTTACCAATTGCGAGAATTTTTCCGGCTTCAGCATTTCCTGTCACCACGATTTTTTCGGCATCAGCATTTGCATTCAATTTGGTTGCTTCTGAATCAGCCTGAGCTTTAAATCGTGTTGCTTCTGCCGTTGCATGAGCGCGCATCTTAATAGTTTCTGCTTCCGCCTGTACTTGTAATTTAATACTTGTGGCATCACCTTCTGCTTTTTTAACGGTTGCATTCGCAGTTCGTTCAGCGATCTCAACACTCTGCTGTGCTTTTACAATCTCTTTTTGCATATCAGCAATGGCGGTTTCCTTTTCAACTCCCTGACGCTTTTCCTGTGCTTTCTTTTGTGTTTCGAAAGTCAACTCTTCTTCCTGCGCGATCTTCCTGTCGGTAAGCGTTTTCATAAGCGATGCAGGAGGAACAATATCACCAATTAGTGTATCAACTGCATTCACATTGTATTCTTCCAAAACTTTTCTGATATGATCTTTCGCTGATTGTTGGCGCTCTTTACGTGTTCCTAAAAAGGAGATCACATCACTGTCCTGAGCTGAGTTTCTGAAGTAGTTACCAATTGTAGGTTCCAAAACCTGAGACACAAGGTTATTCATGTTTCCGAAACGCGCTATTACCTTTGGAGCTTCTGAAGATGGGATGTGAATGATCTGCGCAACATCAAGGTTGAACGGGAATCCATCTTTCGATCGGACAGTGATCGTTGAAAGATTTTTATCAAGACTATGCGATTCACTTCTTGCATTTGCCCAGTTCAATACAAGGTTGGTTGTCGGAACAAGTTCCACTTTCATGATGTATTTATTCAAAGGATATTTCCCCGGACCATACGGTTCATTCCATACACCTTTGTGACCTTTCTCGAATATATTTCCGTGCTTGAATTC
>JALYRR010000322.1 GCA_030855265.1 Bacteroidota bacterium
GTGTATCCCTACGCCATTCTCGCCGCTGCCAAATTAAAAGAATATGATCGTATACTTTCGCAAATTGAAGATGTGAAGGAAAGAGAGAAATATATGAAGATCGCTGAAAAGCAACTTAAAAAGGAATTCGGGGAAGAACTCAAAAAGTTAAGCGTAAACCAGGGAAGGATCCTGATCAAACTGATCGACCGCGAAACCGGTAAAACAACCTATGATGTTGTAAAGGATATGAGAGGATCTTTTTCCGCCTTTATGTGGCAGGGCGTTGCACTCATGTTCAATTCCAGTCTTAAGTCGGATTACGACGGAACCGGGGAGGATAAAGCTATAGAAGCAGCGATTGTTATGATTGAGAACGGGGAGTTGTAAAGTATCAGGTAATTAGTATCAGGTATCAGGAGGCAAGATTAAAGAGACAAGAGATAAGAAACAAGAGAGACAAGAAAAAAGAATCGAGCACTAAGCAATAACTACCAACTACCGACTCTCAACTCCCAACTCCCAACTAACCCTTCCGGAACATATCCGCCACAACCAGATCTTTTGAACCTGCCGTAAACACATAAAATCCTTTTCCTGTTTTTGCTCCCAGGTGTCCAGCCGTTACCATATTCACCAAAAGCGGGCAAGGTGCATACTTTGGATTTCCATACCCATCCTGCAACACTTTTAGAATAGACAAACAAACATCCAATCCTATAAAATCCGCTAGTTGCAAAGGTCCCATCGGGTGGGCCATTCCAAGTTTCATTACGGTATCAATTTCCTCAACGCCAGCAGTTCCTTCATGAAGAGTGATGATAGCTTCATTGATCATCGGCATGAGGATCTTGTTAGCCACAAATCCTGGATAATCATTCACCTCAACCGGAACCTTATTCAGTTTTTTGGAAGTTTCCATGATCAGGCTGGTGACAGCATCCGAAGTAGAATAACCTCTGATTACCTCAACAAGCTTCATAACCGGAACGGGGTTCATAAAATGCATTCCTATGACTTTGTCAGCGCGTTTTGTTACCGCACCAATCTTTGTAATGGAAATAGAAGAAGTATTGCTGGCAAGAATGGTGTTTTCCGGACACAATTTATCCAGTTCCCTGAAGATGTTCAGTTTGATCTCAACGTTTTCGGTAGCAGCTTCCACTACCAGATCTGCATTCTTAACACCTTCAGCCATAACTGTAAAAGTGCTGATATTCTTTAAGGTACTGGCTTTATCTGCATCGGTTATCGTTCCTTTTGCAACGATCCTATCGAGGTTTTTGGAAATAGTGGCAAGTGCTTTATCAAGAGCCGGCTGGGAGATATCAATAAGTGCCACAGCATACCCCTGCTGAGCGAATGTGTGTGCAATTCCGTTACCCATGGTTCCGGATCCTATTACTGCTATGTTCTTCATATACTTAGTTTAAAGTTCAAAGTTAGAAAGTTTAAAGTTCGGGCAGATGTGTTTTGTGAAAAATTACAATTTGAAATTTGAAATTTATTTCCCACGCCCCTGAATTACGATCAGCGCAGTGTAAATAAGGATTTTCATATCCACACCGAGCGACATGTTTTCTATATAAATGATGTCGTATTTAAGACGTTCGATCATTTCTTCCACATTTTCTGCATACCCGTATTTCACTTGTCCCCAGGATGTGATTCCCGGTCTTACTTTATGAAGGTGTTTATAATGAGGAGCTTTCTGAACAATCTGGTCAATGAAGAATTGTCTTTCAGGGCGGGGGCCAACTAAGGCCATTTCCCCGATAAGTACGTTGTAAAACTGAGGGATTTCGTCCAACCTCACCTTTCTTAAGAACCTTCCCAGCGGAGTGATCCTTGGATCCAATTTGCTTGAAAGTGCCGGGCCGAGTTTCTCTGCGTCCGTCACCATGGAACGGAACTTATGGATCATAAAGGGTTTTCCGTGCCAGCCAATGCGTTCGTGGCTGTAGAAAATGGGTCCTTTTGAAGTTGCTTTTACTGCAATGGCGACAATAATGAAGATCCAGCCGAAGATGGTCAGGACAACCAGGGAAATGAATACGTCAAAGATGCGTTTAACAGATTGTTCCCAGGGAGGCATGATCTCTCTTGATATTTCGATGAGCGGAGCCCCGAAGATGGAAGTCATCTTCACCGAACCTGAAAGGATGTCGTACATATCCGGAATCACCTTAATGATCAATCCCTGGTAATCGAGTTCATTCACGATCTTCCCGATGTTTTCATGTTCAAAGGATTCAATGGCAATGATCACTTCTTCGATTTCGTATTTTTTTATAAGTTGCTTAAGTTCAGAAAGTTCGCCAAGGTGAGGTAAGTTTTTATTTAACTCCTCTGAGTAACCGTTTTTGTTATCGACATGCACAAATCCAATGAATTTGTTACCGCTTGATTTACGCTGACTCTGCATGTCGTTGTACAGATTAAGCGCATTCTTATTGCTCCCAACAAGCAGGGTATTGAAGCCAATCACCCGGTTGTGGATTCGGTTATTAGTTATACTTGATAGTATGAACCTGAAAGTGGCGGTAAGTCCAAAGTGCAGGGCAAAAAGAGCAAGGATGCTCTGGTAGTAGTTTTTATATGTAACGATCTGATCATCAAGCAAAAGGGTGAAGAAAATGATTAATACCCCGATAATAGAAATTAAAAGTGTTTGTCCTGCTTCTTTTAATCTGGATCTACGGTAAATGGACCTGTAAGTCCCTGCCAGGAAATAGATGAGGATCCAGAATAAAGGTATAAAGAAAAGGCCGAAATAGAATTGGTCGTCGTATTCAACCGG
>JALYRR010000323.1 GCA_030855265.1 Bacteroidota bacterium
CTTTAAACCTTGCTGATGGTTCTTTCCGCTCAAATGAAGAAATGAATCCCGGAATTCCTGCCGCGGAGAGAAAAGTAACCACTATTGATTTCAATACTTTTCCAAAGGCCTATAGCATTCGGTTAGGGATTGGCATAAAGCTTTAATGTAATCTCTAAACTCTAAATGTTACTTCAAAGCTTTTGGAAAAATGCGTAATTTTAATTTCTTGAATTTATCCGTGAAGTGGTTCAGGGATGGATCCAACATTTAAACCCTGTTGTCAGTTCGTTGTTCCGCTTTTCGTTGAATGAATCGGGAACTAATTAAGGAATTAGATAAGGCAATATTTTTTTCAACAATGAAAAATTCAAAAAAACTGACAAACTAATCGGTGATCTCTTAATAATTCATATTTTTGATTAAAGAAATCCGACCAATGGCGAACTTCGAAGAACTAAATCCTTCCTACATCCTTGAAAAATCAGATGTCGTTCCTTCGTGGATTAACAAGTTGGATGAGCTAAAGAATACCATTCGTATCGACCTTCATTCCGGGAAAATCAGCGGGAATACAGTGAAGTTCCTAACTCCTTTAGATGTACCAGGTTCACCAAAGCAATAAAGGGTATTACTTTTTTGAAACTGAAAATAGTGTAGAATACTCAGATTACTTTACTGAGATGCCAGAAACATCAGCCTACCTTACTCAAAACCCTTTAATAAAAAATTATTATTATTTTGGAATAGAACGTACCTCCGGAAAGGTACCTGGAAAAGACAGGTTTATTAAGTTGACCATAGCTAGTATAATAGTGAATTTTTTTTTGAACAATGAAAATTCACTATTGATTTTTCATTACACGAATGGCGATGATAGACTTCAGGGGCGAAGAAGGCTTTTCTATACCTGGTTCAAAGAATTTTCCACGCACACTACTTATCAGTTTTATCAACATGATTTTTCTGATCATTCTACAGTTTGTGTGCTTTATAGAAGGACAGGAGCCACAGAGTTCGATCTTTTAAGGAAAAACCAGTTATCAATGTCAATGATAGGTCAATGTTAAAATTAAATTGAAAAAGGCCACTCAACATACAAGCCTCATCAAAGCCGAAGCAAAACGCCTCGGCTTCGATTATTGCGGCATCTCCAAAGCAGAATTCCTGGAAGAGGAAGCTCCGAGGCTGGAGAATTGGCTCAACAACAACATGCATGGGCAAATGAGTTATATGCAAAATCATTTTGATAAGCGGCTGGATCCTCGACTGCTCGTGCCCGGCGCAAGGTCAGTTATTTCCCTTCTGCTGAATTATTATCCTTCAGAGAAACAAGAGGACCCGGATGCGCCAAGGGTCAGCAAATACGCTTACGGAAAGGATTATCATCTTGTCATCAAAGAAAAGTTGAATCTTTTGCTTGAATTCATAAAGACAAACATTGGTGAGGTGGATGGAAGAGCCTTCGTGGATTCAGCGCCGGTTTTAGATAAAGCATGGGCGAAAAAAAGTGGTGTCGGCTGGATCGGTAAGCACAGCAACCTCATTAACAAGGAGAGCGGATCCTTTTTTTTTATCGCTGAACTGATCACAGATCTGGAGCTGGAAGCGGATGGCCCGATCAAAGATTATTGCGGCACCTGCACACGCTGTATGGATGCTTGTCCTACCGATGCGATCATTGCTCCTTATGTTGTGGATGGAAGTAAATGCATTTCGTATTTCACAATTGAATTGAAAGAAAATATTCCTCAGGAAGTAAAGGGGAAATTCAATAACTGGGCTTTTGGATGTGACATTTGCCAGGATATTTGTCCCTGGAACCGCTTCTCAAAACCACATACAGAAAAGCACTTTGAACCAACTCCGGAATTATTGGGAATGAAGAAGAGGGATTGGGAAGAACTGACAGAAGAAACCTTTAAGAGGGTGTTCAAAGATTCGGCGGTGAAAAGAACAAAATTCAATGGCTTAAAAAGGAATATTGAATTTCTTAAGACTTTGTAACGCTCTTATAAACTTCCATGATCACATCTTTGTACTGGCTTCCATAAGTTGTCAGGGCCCATAACATCAGCAAACCTTTTTCTTCCGGCTTTAGCCATTTTACAGCTTTGATGAGTTCTTTGCGGAAAAGTGTCTTGTCAAAACTCACTTTCTCCAGTATATTTTTACTTAATTCAAACATGCGTGTTGTATTAAGAGGTTATCAATTTCATAGGGAAACTAAATTACTCTATTAAAAATTAAAATACAAGGACAAAGGTAAATTTGTGATGTTAATCTAAAAAACAATATATGTTAAAAGATGTTTAGGGTTTTCATTCAAATGAGTTCTTAAGAATATGATTTAGAAAGCGACAGGAATATGCGGAAAAGTTCTCAGAACTATAGTTGACTCCTTGAATGAGCCTATTGCTTAATAAACTTTAAACTGGTTTGTACAGTATCACTTTTAAGCTGAAGAAAGTAAATGCCTTTATTGAGATTAACAATATCAATAACAATCGAATTAATTCCCTGAAGGGAATGATTTTCACCTGAATAAACCACCTGACCTAAAACATTGGTGATCTCAAAAGATATTATTTGCTGTTTGGGAAGGTCAAAGTTTACGGTGATATGGTCATTTGCAGGATTTGGAAATAAATGAATGGTACTCTCTCCTTCTTTTTTTTCATTTATCCCAACAGGAGAATAGGACCATGCAGCAATTAAATTAGCATTGGTAGTTCCCGCCTTAGTAAACATTCCGCCCACATTCAGGGTGCTGTCCTTAGC
>JALYRR010000016.1:0-3847 GCA_030855265.1 Bacteroidota bacterium
GTGATGATCATTGCGGGTGCAGGCTCTGGAAAAACACGGGTGTTGACCTATAGAATAGCCCATTTAATGCAGAAAGGCGTAGACCCTTTCAATATCCTTTCCCTCACCTTTACCAATAAAGCGGCAAAGGAAATGAAGGAGCGCATCGCGAAAATCGTTGGTGCCGGCGAAGCAAAGAACATCTGGATGGGAACATTCCACTCCGTTTTTGCAAGAATCCTCAGAACTGAAGCCGAAAAGATCGGATATCCTCAGAATTTCACCATTTATGACACGGATGATGCAAAAAGTCTCATCAAATCCATCCTAAAGGAACAAGGACTTGATGATAAAGTGTATAAACCCGGAAGTGTACTTTCCCGGATTTCCGCTGCAAAGAACAATCTCATCTCTGCTCAGTCTTATCTAAATAATCCTACCATTCAGGAAGAAGATCGACAGGCGGTTAAGCCAAAAATGGGAATCGTTTACCAGATTTACGCCAACCGGTGCTTTAAAGCCGGTGCAATGGATTTTGATGATTTACTTTTCAATACAAATATTCTCCTGCGCGATTTTCCTGCGGTGCTTCATAAGTATCAGCATAAATTTAAATACATCCTCGTGGATGAGTACCAGGATACCAACTTTTCACAATATGTAATTGTGAAACAACTCGCGGCAGCCTTCCGTAATATTTGTGTAGTGGGTGATGACGCCCAGAGTATATACGCATTCCGCGGAGCCAACATTCAGAATATCCTCAATTTTGAAAAAGATTATTCGGAGCTGAATATTTTTAAACTCGAACAAAATTACCGCTCAACAAAGAATATTGTCGGCGCTGCAAATACCGTCATCGCCAAAAACACGGAACAGCTTAAGAAAAATGTTTTCACCGACAATGAAGATGGTGAACTCATCAAAGTAGTGAGGAATGAATCCGATAACGGAGAAGGTACATTTGTCGCAAGTTCTATCTTTGAAACAAAAATGAATGAGAGGGCGCATAACCGCGACTTCGCAATTTTATACAGAACCAACGCCCAGTCACGTGCAATGGAGGAAGCGCTTCGCAGACAGAATATTGCCTACAGAATTTATGGCGGCCTTTCTTTCTATCAGCGTAAAGAAATCAAGGATCTGCTGGCTTATTATCGCATTACTATCAATAACAATGATGAAGAATCCCTGAAGCGGATTATCAATTATCCCGCAAGAGGAATTGGTGATACCACCGTTGATCGAATCGTTGTTGCTGCCAATGACCACAACATCTCTCTCTGGAAAGTGATCGAAAACATCAATGAGTTTGAGATCGGATTAAATTCAGGTGCAAAAAATAAAGTGGATGAATTTGCTGCGATGATCAAAAGCTTTTCGGCGATGATCAAAACACACAACGCTTATGATCTCGGACAACATATCGCAGTTCATGCAGGAATTCTGAAAGATCTGTATGCCGATAAATCTCCGGAAGGTGTGAGTCGCTACGAGAACATCCAGGAATTACTGAATGGTATAAAAGAATTCACTGAAACGGAGATAGAACTCAATGAAATCATTGAAGAGGATGCTGCGATTGATGAAACTACTGTGACTGCGCAGCCTGAATTGCAAACACCAGCCACCGAACTTGACTTCGGAAACGGAAAATTATTTTCCCTGGAGGAAGAAATTCCGGCAGCTGAAAATACAGAGCCTCTGATTGCTCCGCTTAAAAACACAACGCTGGATGTATTTATGCAGGACATTGCCCTGATGACTGATACAGATAAAAAAAACGAAACAGAGGAAGACAAAAACAAAGTGGTCCTGATGACGATTCATGCTGCGAAAGGATTGGAATTCCCCTTTGTATATATTGTTGGTCTGGAAGAGAATCTGTTCCCTTCACAAATGTCGCTTACTTCCCGCCCCGACCTGGAAGAAGAAAGAAGATTATTCTATGTGGCTTTAACACGTGCAGAAAAACGTGTGACCTTGTCCTACTCAACTTCCCGCTACCGTTGGGGGAACCTTGTGTATTCAGAGCCAAGCAGGTTTATTGAAGAACTGGATCCTAAATACCTTGAGATGCCACCTGCCCCGAATTCAAGGATGTACAGTAACGATGATGATTTCCTTTCAAAAAAACCAAAACTGAATGTAACGAAGCAAAAAGAAACTTTTGTGCAACGACCTGTGATGGGGAAAAAATTGGTGAAGGTAAATTCCGCTTCGAAGAACACTTCTGACTTTGATACGGAGAGTCTTCGCGATCTACAGGTGGGAATGCAGGTACAACATGAACGATTCGGAAGTGGAAAGGTGATCAACATGGATGGTGATTTTCCGAACAACAAAGCAACGATCTTTTTTGAAGGTGTAGGACAGAAACAATTGCTTATCAAATTCGCGAAGCTGAGGATTGTTAATTAGATTAAGTTGGATAGTTTAAAGTTCGAAAGTTTAAAGTTATAGATTACGCTTATTATAGAACGTCATTGCGAAGGCTTTTCGCCCGTGGCAATCTCTTTTGATTGGAGGAATAATTTCTCGCAGAGACGCGGAGGACGCAGAGATGCTGGATAGTTAGAACGTCATTGCGAGGGCTTTTCGCCCGTGGCAATCTCTTTTTAAGAGGAGGAATAATTTCTCGCAAAGACGCAAAGAGCGCAGAGATGCTGGATAGTTAGAACGTCATTGCGAGGGCTTTTCGCCCGTGGCAATCTGATTTTAAGAGGAGGAATAATTTCTCGTAGAGAAGCAAAGAGCGCAGAGATGCTGGATAGTTAGAACGTCATTGCGAGGGCTTTTCGCCCGTGGCAATCTCTTTTGATTGGAGGAATAATTTCTCGCAGAGACGCGGAGGACGCAGAGATGCTGGATAGTTAGAACGTCATTGCGAGGGCTTTTCGCCCGTGGCAATCTCTTTTGATTGGAGGAATAATTTCTCGCAAAGACGCAAAGAGCGCAAAGGAAGATAAACTCAAATTAGTATATTCGTAAAATATTTTTATTCGCTGATGAAAAAACTAAAATACCTTTTGTTAAAAATGTTCGCTCCAAAAGGAGTTGTTACCAAACCAAAAGCTAAATGGATGGAATACTCTTCCATTTATGATATGAAGATGAAAAGCTTTGACGGGAAGGATGTCGACTTCAATAATTTCAAAGGGAAAAAAATACTACTGGTAAACACCGCGTCTGAATGTGGTTTTACCCCTCAATTCAATGAATTACAGGAGCTGCATGAAAAGCATAATTCAAAAGTAACTGTTCTTGGATTCCCTGCCAATAATTTCGGTGCTCAGGAGCCGGGGTCAAATGATGAAATCGGTGCTTTTTGTCAGCGCAACTTTGGTGTTACATTCCCTCTCATGGAAAAATCAGACGTGATTGGAGCGGATACAAACCCTGTTTACAAATGGCTCAGCGATAAAAAACAAAACGGCTGGAACGAAGAAAAGCCTAAATGGAATTTCTGTAAATACCTTGTTTCTGAAAAGGGTGAATTGCTGAAATTTTATTCTTCAGCGGTAAGCCCGATGAGTGAAGATATTTTGAAAATGTTGTAAAAAAGAGGAGAAGAAATAATTACATTTCTTCTCCTCTTTTTCAATTCATTTACTACTATTTTATTTTCAAATCTATTCCTTTTCGTTTTTCCCAGATTTATTATTTCGAAATCTTCACCAGTTTCTTCACCACACTATTCTCTCCTGAAATAATCATCACTGAATAAATTCCATTTGACAGCGCTGAAATATTGAACTGTATTTTATCCGACTGCAGCACCAATCTTCCACTCAGGTCAAAGATCCTTACAGAGGATAATTTCTCAACTTCAATATTTAACAGGTCCGATGAAGGATTCGGATAAAGG
>JALYRR010000016.1:3857-5258 GCA_030855265.1 Bacteroidota bacterium
TTATTATTCTCTTCGCTCATTCCTACAAATTGATTCAACGTATACTTCCGGAAGAACAACCAGATCTTATCAGATGCTTTAAAATCCTGGTTGGTAGTTCCGATTACAAATGGCGATCCCGGCCATGTATGTCCGCCTCCTATGATCTTGTATAACTCCACGGATGATCCCATGACGCCTCCGCTGTAAACATAATGCTCCGCAGTGCATCCATCCGTAGTGCTTGTATTGGGAACGGGAGTAAATGCCGCTGTCGGATTACAATTATTATTCTCTACCCAGTATTTCACTACCGTATCAATATGAAGACTTGTGGAAGATCCATTGTAAGGAACAGTACCATCTGCATTTCCGCTGATCTGCATTACAGGCACAGGGCGTCCCGGAGCACAAGTAGCATACTGGCCTGTGAATATACTTCCGGTAACCGAAGCAATTGCCGCGATACGGCTGCTCAACGCACATGCAAGGGTCTGGCTCATATAACCGCCATTACTCATTCCACATGAATATACCCTGTTCTGATCGATCATATAATCAAGGCTCAAAGAATCAATCAGTTCAGATAAGAACTGGATATCATCCACCCCGGTAGTATAAAGTCCGGCATTCCAATAGGGTTGTCCCATCAGCGACGTTCCCTGTGGAAAAACCATCAGGAAATTTGCGGTGTCGGCTATCGGCATAAAATTAGAATAGGATTGCTGGGCAGAAGCCGTAGATGTATAACCATGCAGGTTAAAGATCAATGGCCAGACAGTGGATCCGGTATAGCTGGCTGGTACATATATTCTGTAAGAACGATACATACCACCTGTGTAGATGCTGTCAATTACGGTTGTTTGAGCAGTTGCAGCAAACATATTAAGGAATAACAAGGCGAAAAGTAATTTTTGTTTCATGGTCAAATTTAAGGATTTTTTTTAGAATTTAAATGGCCGCAGATCGCTGATGTTTATCCGAATATCAGTTCAAATTTTATGATTTTCGGACTGCTCGAATTGACATGCAATTTATAAAGGATTTCTATCTATCGATTAATGTTAATTAGCATGTCAGTTCGAGTTGTTTTTTCTTTTTCAGAAAAAATGCCTGCCAGCCGGTAGGCAGGTATCGAGAACAGGCATTCTGAGTGATCGCCTTTCAACTCCCTGCCTACCGGAAGGCATGCGCTCAGGGTGACCTTAAGCATGTGCTCCGTCCTGCTAATGGGGAATGAATTCGCTAGCAAATTATAATATCGGTTCGAGCGGTTCGAGAATCATAAATACCAAAGTAAAGAGATTGCCACGGCCGCGAAAGGCGACCTCGCTCCGATGACTGACATTGCGTCTGTTCAAGTAATATCATTCCTTTTCCTTTGTGTTCTAAGTGCCCCTGCCTGCCGGCAGGCAGGTCAGT
>JALYRR010000016.1:5268-23498 GCA_030855265.1 Bacteroidota bacterium
GTGGTAAAAATTCTGAATCTCGACACGACTTTGATTAACATAAAGACATAAAAAAAACCGGCCAAAATGGACCGGTTCTCTTTTTCTCAGTGTCCTGAGTGCCTTAGTGGTAATATTATTAGCTATTCAGCATAACAGGCATCACCAGCATCAAGATATCCTCAGCAGGATTTTCCTTTTCTGTTGGCAATAGAATTCCTGCACGGTTTGGTGCGCTCATTTCAAGATTTACATTTTCGCAGTTCAGGTTGCTTAACATCTCTGCAAGGAATTTAGAATTGAATCCAATCTCCATGTCTTCACCTGCGTACTGACAAGTTAAACGTTCGCTTGCTTCATTTGCGAAATCAAGATCTTCCGCTGAAATGCTCAGCTCGCTTCCGGCGATTTTCAAACGAACCTGGTGGGTTGTTTTATTCGAGAAGATAGAAACACGTTTGATCGAGCTAAGAAATGAAACACGGTCAACGGTCAATTTATTTGGATTCTCTTTCGGAATTACAGCTTCGTAATTTGGATATTTTCCATCGATAAGCCGGCAGATCAGGTTCGTGTTTTCGAAAGAGAAAAATGCGTTTGTATTGTTGTACTCGATCTTCACATTTCCGTTTAGTCCGGTCAATGTATTTTTCAGAAGATTCAATGGTTTTTTAGGAATGATAAAAGATGAGGCTGATTGCGCTTTCGCATCTGTCCTGCGGTAGCGGACAAGCTTATGTGCATCAGTTGCAACGAAAATAATATTCTCCGGCGACAACTGGCAAAACACGCCAGACATAACAGGGCGAAGTTCATCATTCCCTGTAGCGAAAATAGTTTTGTTAATGGCAGATGCAAGTACGCTTGCTTCCAATTCCAGTGACGAAGCAGAATCAATGCTTGGCAGTTTTGGAAACTCTTCTCCGTTGTGTCCGGTTAGTTTGTATTTACCGTAATCAGAAATGATCTCAATTCCGAATTTTTTATCATCAATGCTGAATGTCAGAGGCTGATCAGCAAACGTTTTCAGTGTTTCAAGCAGGAGCTTCGCAGGAACCGCAATGCTGCCGGTATCTTTTGACTCAATAGTGATCCCTGTCGTCATGGTTGTTTCCAGGTCGGAAGCTGAGATCTTCAATTGATTCTTATCGATCTCGAACAGGAAATTATCAAGAATCGGCAAGGCGTTGTTGGAATTCAGCACTCCGCTGATCGCCTGTAATTGTTTTAGTAATGAGGTACTGGAAACAATGAATTTCATAAAGCTATATGTATTTGGTTGGGATGAACTCTTTAAAACTTCTAAAGCAAATATAACAGATTTACACAAAATGAAATCCGGCAGGTTGTATTAGTTGCTATCGACTTTTTAACAAAAAAAGCCCCAAAACACGGGGCATTTTACTTAATTGGTTAATAAACAGGCAATAATTCCCATTCGAGTTTTACGCCTTAGCCATTGGGTTTCTTTTGAAAATAGGTCGCCTGAGGCATCACTTTTCCAAACACAAAATACTGGAGCATCACAAAATCTTTCCCGTTATTAAGAACAGCATCCATTCTCTCCCGATCAAAGATAATTGGCTTGCCTTTCTCATCCACGGTTCCTTCGTGTTTAGGTCGACGTGCATAAAACTTTACCTGGTTTTTCTTTCCGTTCATATCCGTAACTGTGAGTATGTTGATCGGCTTCGAACGCATCACCGAATCGGATTGCTCCTTGCTCAACTCAACTTCGAAACTTTCAAAATTCAGGTTCTGAAAATAAGAGAGATATTGTTTCACCGCCAACGGATCAATATCTGTGATCTGTTGCTGCGTTGAAATAGTTTTGATCTCATAGTCATTGTTTCCTTTTACTGTCAGCTCATAACCAAATTCCGGGTTATAGGGCACTTCCATCCGAACTGATTTAATATTATTCGGATTGTAACGAAACACACTGCGATCTCTCCAGCCCTGTTCTTCAACAAAATAGCGGCTTGTAAGATACCCTTCGAATCCGGGGATATAGGTAACGAATGGCTTCTCCACCGGCTCCATTGTTTCATTGTCGATCAGGATCGCGTAGGTTCCAGTATTATCCTGTGTTTCCGAGCCAATGTAATACGCCTTTAACAATTCTTCTCCCTGAAAGATCTCACACTTCACTGCAACTGCAGATAATTTTTTTATCACATTCACATGGGCTTTTTTACTCACGGGTTCTTTCACATCAATCCGTGCGATGGTTTCCAATAAGGTTTGTATGGCATCGGGACGAGCTGAAAAATCCTTATTAACCGTCCACTCGGAAGTTGATTTTCTTTCCAGAGTAATAGTTCGGCCTTTTTTATCTGCAAGAAAGATCTTTGTGATCGAGGCTGTATCTTTTACAGCGAATGCCCGCATCTCTTCACTGATGGTCCCTTTTTTATTGTTGATGATCAGCCAGAATGAAATCGAGGCCAGTAAAACGGCAATAACAATAGGGATTAATTTCTTTTTATTTTTTACAGCTGTCATTTCGAATATTTATTTTTTCTTCTGAAGTGATATATCAATCCAAACAATCCGACCACAAGGAGTGGTAATACAGTGTTGATCATTTGCCATTTCAGCTTTTCGTTTTTTACTTTTTTCTTGTCCAGCAAACGCAGGGTAAGTTCTCTTGCGCGGACGCTGATCAACCCGGAATCATCACAGAGATAGTTCATGCAGTTGAGAATAAAATTCTTATTGCCATAGGTTTGATTGGTGTATTTATCATAACCCAACGGATATTCTTTTCCTGATGAACGCTGAACATCATTTCTGATCACATCACCATCGGAAATAACAATCATTTGCGAATGCTGTCCGTGATCCTTGAATCCAATGTCTTTATTGCTAGCAATCTCCGGAGGAACCCTGTTCTTATACACGGATTCAAATTCACCTTCCAGCAAAACGGCGACAGGACGATAAGAATCACGGAATTGTTTTTCATCCGGTTTCCTGTTCACGATCTCTAAAAAAATACGCGCAGGTGAATTAAATGTTTTTGTGTACTTGGAAGATTTCAGTAAAATAGTTTTTGAAATTCCTGATGCAGAAACCGTGTCGATACTTGAACCGTATTCAATTTTGATCAGATCCAGATTCTTTGTTATCGCATGTGTATTCTCAGGCATCATCAGCGGAGAATACACCCATGGCATCAGTTCAAAACGAGGCTGCTCACCACGCATTGCTTTGTTCACGGGAATAGCAGAGCATTGGATATCGGCGATCATATTCTGATTCAGACGAACACCATATTTAAAAAGCATATCATCCAGACGGTGTTCGTAAGGAATGGCGATGGTATAAGACTTCCGGACAAGGCTATCCATATTGGTATCTAGAGGATCAATGGCCCATAGGATCCGGCCGCCCTTCATCAGGAATTGATCGATAATGAATTTATCCTTCTCCGAAAATGAAGTATCGGGCTTTGCAATTACAATTGCTTTATATCCATTTAAGGCATCCAGCTTTTCGTCGATCACCACAGTTTTCACTGTATAGAATTCTGACAGCGCATCCCGGATATCTCCGGTACCAAGCGTATCGAGTTCACCATGACCTTCAATAAAAGCGACCTTGGGACGAAACTTTACGGTTAAGTTTCGGATACAGCTCGCAAACTCATACTCCAGTGCCTGGATAGAATTGTTTAATTGCGCTTCCGCAGATCTGCCTAATTGTGTTTTGAGAAGATTCCATGGAACCTGCGAACCATGATAAGTTACAAGCGCACCGGGAACGATGATCTGTTGAGTGGTTCCGTTCTCTTCCTTTACTTCTAGCGGAGTAGGTTGTAAACCTTTATCATACAATTGTTTGTATAACTCGTTCTGCTGCTTTTTATCAGGATTCTCTGTTGGATCAATAAATTCGTACTCAATATTATCATTGGAATAGGCACGAAACTCATCCAGCATTTCCTTGGTTTCGTTTCGCAAACGTTTAAATCCTGCAGGGAATTCACCATCGAGGTAAACTTTTACATAAACCACATCATCCAATTCCTTTAGTAATTTTTTGGTGGCATCTGATAAAGTGTATCTCTTTTCTGAAGTAAGATCGAAGCGATGAAAAACAAAGGATCCCACAAAGTTCAGGAGGATCACGATGATGATCGCCAGGCCAAGTGCAATAAGATCTCTTTTTTTATTTCTGTTTTTCAACTGCTGTTCGCTTTTAGATGTTGGATATTAGATATTGGATGTTGGATGTTAGATGTTAGATGTTGGATATTGGATATTGGATGTTAGCCATTCGATTCAGTTTAAAATTTGAAATCTCATATTTGAAATGAATTCGATTTCTTTTTTTCTTTTTCCTTTTAACTTATAACTTCCCCCACTTTCCAACTTTGAACTTTGAACTTAAAAATTACCACTTCCTGCTTTCCAAAACTGTTCTCGTCCCAAAAATAAACAGCGCGATAAGGCTCACAAAATAAATCACATCCCTCGTATCCACCACTCCCCTGCTCATTGAAACGTAATGACTGTTGATTCCGAGTGAAAGAATAAAATTATCGAAACTCCCAAACAGAGAAAACGATCCGATAAATTCAAATCCGGTATAAATAAAATAGCAGAGAAATAATGCAATGATGAAGGAGACAACCTGATTGTCGGTGATGGCAGAAGCAAAAATTCCTATAGAGACAAATGCCGCTCCGAGAAAAAGCAAACCGATATAAGATCCCCACATTCCACCGGTATCAATATTACCCACAGGACTTCCAAGTCGGTGTACAGAATAATAATAGATCAGAGTAGGCAGAAGCGAAAAGAGAACAAGGATGAATCCGGCAAAATATTTTGCAAAAATGATCTGCAGATCCGTGAGCGGACGAGTGAGTAAAAGTTCAATCGTTCCGGCTTTTTTCTCATCTGCAAAGGAACGCATGGTGATGGCAGGGATCAGGAAAAGAAAGATCCAGGGAGCTGTAACAAACAAAGGATCGATGGTGGCATAGCCGTTTTCAAGAATATTGGAATCCGTATCAAGCACCCACATGAACAAACTCATCACCAGTAAAAAAACAGTGATAGTAATGTATCCGATGAGTGAACTTAAAAAACTACGAACTTCCTTTTTGAGTAGTGTAAACATAAACCGGCTGCTAAAATACTACTTTCTATGAATGGCGGGGATGCTTTTGTAATTACGAAAATACGAATTAAAATGCTTGCCGAACCTGCTTTTATTCTAAATTTGCTGACCTTATATTGTTAATTACTATTAAAGTTAACAGTCCAACATTCAGCGAATAATCAGATGATGAAAGTTTTAAAATTTGGCGGGACATCTGTTGGTTCCGCAGAACGTATGCATGCCCTTGTGGATCTTGTAAATGATTCAGAGCCTAAGATCGTAGTGCTTTCAGCCATGAGCGGCACCACCAATAACCTCGTTGAGATTGCAGCTGCTCTGTATTCAAAAGATCATGAAAAAGCGAATAAGCTGATCGATGCGCTGAATTGGAAGTACAATGAAGTGATTGCTCAACTTTATAAATCGGAGAAATCCATACGCCAGGGAAAGGAACTTATAGATTCCCATTTCAACTACCTGCGTTCGTTTACCATGGATCTTTTTAATGTGAATGAAGAACGTGCGATCCTTGCTCAGGGTGAATTACTGTCCACCGCCATGTTTCATTATTACCTGGAAGAGCGCGGTATCCCTTCCGTACTCCTGCCTGCGCTGAATTTCATGCGCATTGATGAAAACGAAGAGCCGGATATGAAATCCATAGAAACGGATATTCGTCCGGAACTGGAAAAACATGCCGGAGCGAAATTATTCATCACTCAGGGCTATATCTGCCGCAATTCCTTTGGAGAGATCGATAACCTTAAACGCGGAGGCAGCGATTATACCGCGACTATAATTGGTGCAGCGATCCGTGCTTCTGAAATCCAGATCTGGACCGACATCGACGGCATGCATAACAATGATCCTCGTATTGTTGACAAGACACATCCGATAGCGGAACTTTCTTTTGATGAAGCTGCCGAGCTTGCTTATTTCGGAGCAAAAATTTTGCATCCGACCTGCATCCTTCCTGCTCAGCAAAGGAACATTCCGGTGCGTTTACTCAATACCATGCAGCCACAAGCCAAAGGCACCGTGATCCATTCCACTTCCGCAGGAGAAAGCATTAAAGCAGTTGCAGCGAAAGATGGCATCACAGCTATCAATATTAAATCCGGTAGAATGTTACTTGCCTATGGATTTTTAAGAGCGGTGTTCGAAATATTTGAACGTTACAAGACACCGATCGACATGATCACCACTTCGGAAGTGGCCGTTTCACTCACCATTGACAACACAAAAAATTTGGATGCTATCATCAAGGAGCTGAAAGAATTTTGTATAGTCGAAGTAGACGCAGATCTTACTATCGTTTGTATTGTGGGTGATTTTACAGCAGAGAAAGAAGGCTACGCACTGAAGATCTTTGAAGCGCTCAAAAACATTCCTATTCGGATGATCTCTTATGGAGGGAGCGAGCACAATGTATCCGTGCTGGTGGATTCAAATCAGAAAAAAAACGCATTGCAGTCGCTTAATAAGGGCTTGTTTAAATTATAATTTTATTTATGTTCAAGAAAGAAATCATTGACAGTTTCAACAGCATCCCTACTCCTTTTTATTATTATGATCTGAAGGTTCTGGATGAAACATTGAAGCAACTCAAAGCTGAAAGCGATAAATATGGCTTCATTGTTCATTATGCCCTCAAAGCAAATGCGAACGATCCTATCCTGAAGATGATTCGTTCTCATCACATCGGTGCGGATTGTGTTAGCGGCAATGAAGTTAAAAAAGCTGTTGAATGCGAGTTCGCACCTGAACATATTGTTTTTGCGGGAGTTGGAAAAAGTGATCAGGAAATAAATTATGCGCTGGATCAGAATATTTTCTGCTTCAATTGTGAAAGTCCGGAAGAACTCGAGATCATCAATGAACTCGCTAAAGCAAAAAACAAAACAGCTCGCGTTGCCCTGCGCATCAACCCAAACGTAAATGCCAATACCCATAAGTATATTACAACGGGACTTGAAGAAAATAAATTCGGGATCAACCTCTGGCAGTTGGAATCGGTGCTTGAAATTTTAAAAGGAGCCTCCAATCTGAAGCTTATCGGATTACATTTTCATATCGGATCACAGATCACTGACCTGAGTTCTTTCAAAAGTCTTTGCTTAAAAGTGAATGAGATCCAAAGCTGGTTTGTCAGCCATCAGATCATCATCGAGAATGTGAATGTTGGCGGTGGCCTTGGGGTGGATTATCATGAACCGGATACACATCTGATTCCTGATTTCGCAGCGTATTTTAAATTGTTTCATGATTTCCTTGAACTCCGTCCGGGGCAAAAAGTTCATTTTGAATTGGGAAGAGCAATTGTTGCTCAATGTGGCGCATTGATCTCACGTGTATTGTATATTAAAAAGGGAGTGAATACCAACTTCGCGATCCTTGATGCCGGAATGACAGAGTTGATGCGGCCGGCATTGTATCAGGCGTATCACAAAATCGAAAATCTAACGAAGACTAAAGACTCAGGACTTAAGACTCAGGACTTAAAATATGATGTTGTTGGACCAATCTGTGAAAGTTCTGATTGTTTCGGAAAAGCAGTAAGCCTGCCTGAAACATCCAGAGGCGATCTTATGACGTTAAGAACAGCAGGTGCTTACGGAGAAGTGATGGCGAACGGTTATAACCTGAGAGATAAGGTGAAAGCGGTTTATTCGTGAGAAACGAGATGTTAGATGTTGGATGTTAGATGTTGGATGTTGGATGTTGGATATTAGATGTTGGATACAAAACAATTCCAATCGTGCTCCCGTCACGCTTCTTAGTTTCGCTCTTCCCTCTTGTTTCTTGTTTCTTGTTTCTTGTCTCTTGTCTCTTGTCTCTTAATTATTGTCTCTTAATTCTATCTAAAAAAGCCCATTGATCTCCGCATCGATCTTGTGAATGATCGCGCCAAGATCCTCATTCTTTTCAGAGAAGTTATTGTTGTCGACATCAATGATCAATAGTTTCGCTCCTTTGTGTTCCTGCTCGTATGATGTGATGAAAGCTTCGTAGCGTTCATTCAATCGCTTCAGGTAATCCAGACGGATAGCATTCTCATAATCACGTCCGCGTTTCTGAATCTGATTCACAAGAGTAGGTACCGATGCTCTCAGGTAGATCAGAAGATCCGGAGGAGAAATAAAAGATTCCATTAACTTAAAAAGAGCAAAATAGTTTTCAAAATCACGGGTGGTCATAAGACCCATCGCGTGAAGGTTGGGTGCAAAGATGTATGCATCTTCGTAGATCGTTCTGTCCTGCACAACTGTTTTTCCACTGTTGCGGATCTGTTGAACCTGACCGAAACGGCTGTTAAGGAAATACACCTGGAGGTTAAAAGACCAGCGTTGCATGTCATCATAAAAATCATTCAGATAAGGATTATCATCGGCATCTTCAAAATGTGGTTGCCACTTATAATGTTTTGCGAGAAGAGTAGTGAGAGTGGTTTTTCCTGAACCGATGTTTCCTGCTATGGCTATGTGCATAATTTTTTTCTGAATAATTTAAAACCGAAAACGAAAATACAAAAACTAACAGGCTAAGCAAGTAAAAAAGTTGAAATTGTGAATAAGTTTTTGAATGCCCTGAACAGGGCGCATTTCTAGGAAGACAAATAAAAACCAAACACGAAAATTGCCACAAAAATCACTTCAGAACCCAAAAAAATTGTGAATCTGTGGCTATAAAAAATGCCATTCCAAAAAAGGCCACGGATTCACAGATTCTGAGTGTGAAAATTCATATTAAATCTAATTCAATAATGAATTTAATCTGTGAACCTGCCTGCCGGCAGGCAGGTCTTTGGCAGAAAAACTTCTTCAAAATGAAAAAATCCTTGAACCTGTGGCAATAAAAAATACCATGCAAAAGAAGGCCACGGATTCACAGATTCTGATTTTGAAAATTTAAATTAATTTATTCAACAGAGTTTAATGGTAGCATCTATAGAGAAAATGCCATTCGAAGAAGGCCACAGATTCAGATGACTGTCAGCAGTCAATCTATTCATGTATAAAATCTATCAGTTTAAAAAGCTGTGAACCTGGCTACCGGCAGGCAGGTCCGTGGCAATAAAAAATGTAATGTGAAAAAAGGCCAGTGATTCAGGGCTTTACTTCGAAGAATACAACACAATTCCTGAAGTTGTCTGAAGCATGAGGATCTCCATTTCTAGACGAAAATTACGAAACTCCGAAAGCGGCAATTTAAATTCATTTTCCTCCGTTGTTTTCATATTGTATGCTTTCACGGAGTTCTCCGATTGATAATACACCCACTCTCCGATCGGTTGAAAATGCGTAACATTTTTCACAGGAATGGTTTTAAAATAAGTTCCATAAATATCAAAGACAAGTATCCCCGTCGCCGGATTGTTCAGATACACTTTATTGTCATATTCCAGTAATTGTGTCGGCTGCATTTCCATATTCAGCAAGGAACTTAAATTGCCAGTCTGCTGCGTGCGCTTCAATTCACTATCAAGTCTGACCAACTCCAGGTTCTGCTGATCATAGATCCACAATCCGCTATTATGGGAAGAACATACCAGTTGCGCCTGCTGAAAACTGATCTTATCAAGACTTACAGGATCACCATTCTGAGTTAATGTATTATCAAGAAAAAGAACCTGAAGAAAATCTTTGTAGAATACAAGGATTCTTAACATATTGGAAGCATCCACAAACGTAATGTTCCCGAAATTCTTATTGCTGTATTTATAAAGTTGTTTACCTGTTTTATCGAACTTGATGATCTCATTCTCTTTTACAGCATATACATTTCCCTGATTGTCGGAAGTGAAAAATGAAGCATCGGTTTCAATGTTCTTTTCTTCTTTGTATAAAGACTGTGAAAAGCCTTTGAAGGCGATTAGAAGAAATAAGAGTATAATAAATGGCCTTGACATGTTTGAAGGGGTTAAGCCAAATTTACACAAAATATTCCGGTATTATTCCCCTGCGGCAATTTGCTTGAGCAATTTCTGATTGGATCAAAAATTCAGGAATTATTTATCTGGGACAGTATCTCATCCACAAACTTGCGTTCATTTGCTAAGCGGGGAACTTTATGCTGTCCGCCGAGTTTGTTTTTCTTCTCCATCCAGCGGTAAAAAGTATGCTCGGGAGCTACGTGAACAACAGGAGGTCTCAGGACAAAATTCTGATAACGTTTGGCTTCATAATCGGAGTTGATTGATTTCAATGCATTATCCAACACTTCCGTAAAATATTGAATGTTCTCAGGATGTTTGTCAAATTCAATTATCCATTCATGTGCACCTGTTTCATTTCCTTCCATAAAAACCGGAGCAGCCGTATATTCTTTCAAATGAGCACCGGTCTTTTCACAAGCGATTCCTAAGGCTTTATCAGCATTATCAACCATCACTTCTTCGCCGAATGCGTTCATGAAATGTTTTGTCCTGCCGGTAATTTTAAATCGAAATGGATTTAGAGATGTAAACTTTATTGTATCTCCCAGCATATATCTCCAGAGCCCGGCATTGGTAGAAATAATCAATGCATAATTGGTATTTAGTTCAACCTCATCAAGTCCGAGTGTCGGTGAATTGTAAGTTCCCAATTCATTTATCGGCATGAATTCATAATAAATTCCATAGTCCAGCATCAGCAATAATTCTCCTGAATTTCTGAGATCCTGAATTCCGAAAAAACCTTCGGATGCATTGTACAACTCCAGGTAATGGAGATCCGGCTTATTGAAAATCTTTTTGAACTGTTCTTTGTAAGGACCGAAATTTACTCCGCCGTGAAAGAAAACTTCCAGGTTGGGCCACACTTCGGAGATGGATTCCTTCCCTGATTCTTCAAGAACACGCTTCATAATCAGCAGCATCCAGGAGGGAACTCCCGCCAGTGAAACCATGTTCTCATTCACCGTTGCCTTTGCGATAGCATCGAGTTTCTCATCCCACTTTTCCATCAATGCTATGGAGATATCCGGTGCCCTGAAAAACTCGGCCCATATCGGCAGGTTGTTGATTACGATAGCAGAAAGATCGCCATTCAATGATTCATGGTTACCATAATGATCTGTAACAAGGCTTCCGGCAAGGGCCAGATTTTTCCCTGTGAATAAATGAGTTTCGGGGTGAAGGGAACAATGGATTGCGATCATGTCGCGGCCACCGTTGTAATGACAATCATCCAGCGATTCCTGGCTGACAGGAATGAATTTACTCTTATCGTTTGTTGTACCGGATGATTTTGCAAACTGTTTTATCTCTTTGTTCCAGAGAATGTTTTGTTCGCCTTTCCGCATCCGATCGATGTATGGTTTTAAACTTTCATAATCCTGCACGGGAACATTTCTTTTAAATTGTTCCGCATTGTGAATGTTTTCATAATCATGAAGATGGCCCCACTCTGTGTCTTTGCCTGAAACAACAAGCTTTCGTAAAGACTCATTTTGCACATCAAAAGGATACTTCATAAAAAGCTCGATCTGATGCATCCGCTTCTTCATCCACCAACTGGCAATACTATTTATTAACGGCATTCTTTAGTCTTTTGATTTTAGTACTTAGTCTTTAGTAAAAGTGTAATAGGTAATAAGGAGAAAATAAAAGAACGATGAACCTAATTCTTTCTTTTAAGAAAATGGTCTTCCATTTCAGAAAGTGTGAGTGCATTAAAACACATTTCTTTTGTCAGCATTCCTTTTCTCGCTGCAAGGATTCCGTAATGCATGTCATGACAACCCCGCTTCTCATGTGCATCCGGATTAACTGAGATCTTCACTCCTTTTTCAAGGCAATAGTAAATCCATCTCCAGTCAATATCCAGTCGATACGGATGTGCATTTAATTCAATTATTACACCATTCGCGGCACAGGCATCAATGATCTTTTTATGATCGATGGGATAACCGGGCCTTGAGAGCAACAATCGGCCTGTCGGATGACCGAGAATTGTTGTAAATGGATTTTCTATTGCTTTCAGCAAACGTCCGGTTGCCTTGTCCTCCGACATCTTCAGGTTGGAATGCACAGAGGCAACAATAAAATCAAATGACTTTAAAACATCCGCCGGATAGTCAAGTGAACCATCATTTAAAATATCACTTTCAATTCCTTTGAAAATCCGGAAGGGAAAAAGTCGGGTATTTAATTCATCAATTTCCACTTGTTGCTGTATCACACGCTCCACTTTAAGTCCATTCGCATAAAAAGCGGATTGTGAATGATCGCAGATACCCAGGTATTCGTATCCAAGTTCTTTACAATATCCCGCCATTTCACTGAGAGAGTGAATTCCGTCGCTGTAGTTGCTGTGATTATGAAGAATGCCTTTCAGATCGCTTAACTGAACCAGCCTAGGTATGGCATTTTTCTTTGCAAGTTCAATTTCATTCAGCCCTTCCCTGAGTTCCGGCTCTATGTATTGCATATTCATGGAAGCATAAATCGCCTCTTCTGAATCGCCTGTAAAATCTTTTGCACCGAGTTCCATCAGGTGTGCTTCAGAAGCTGTGGTTTGAAACAGGCGGCTGTAAAACTCCTGCGGTTCACAGGAAATGATCTCAACAGGAAGTGTGATGTTTTCCGGACTTTCAAAACCCACCTGATCTTTTCCGGAGGCAATCAGGATCTCTAACTTTTCAAGCACCTCACATCTCCTCCGGATAGCACCGGTTAAGGAAACAAGTTGAGTAGAGTATTTTTCTTTCAGACTTTCCACCATCTTCAGTGCAAATTCTTCAACTGATGCATACAAGTACTTTCCTGAACTGGTCCTGTAAAACTCAATCTGCTTTTTAACCTGCTCCTGTGTTTTTGCGCCGAATCCTTTCAGAGTAATCAGTCGATTCTCATTACATGCATATAATAATTCACCAACACTTTCAATTTCTAATTCTCTCCAGAGTTGCCCTACCTTCTTCGGCCCGATTCCTTTAATTCCCATCATTTCAACAACACCAACCGGAGTTTTGGAAATCATCTCATTCAATTCTTTTAGTGTTCCTGAGGTTTGCAACTCGAGGATCTTGGCAGCAATGCTTTTGCCGATCCCTTCAATACTGCTGAGTTCTTCAACCGATTTACCGTTGAGGTTTAAGTCGGTTTTATCCAGTTTAAAGGCGGCATTGGAAATGGATTTTATTTTGAATGGATTTTCCTCATGCAATTCCATGAGCTGGGCTGTAAGCTTCAATGCCCTTGCGATTTCTTCTGTATCCATAAATTTAATTACTGTTCTTACAAATATGATGAATTATTTCAAAAAACAGAATTGAAAAAAAATTATATTTGTATAGCCCGAAAGAGCTTAATCCTATTAATCCATCAACATCTCATGCCTTTTTGTTCGCGCATTTTTTTATTATTGTTGCTCCTCATCATTTGGACAAACAAATCAACTGCCCAGTATGGTCAACTGCCACCGTTTACATTTGAAATTCAGGCCATCCCGGGAACCAACCTGGCCGGACTTCATTCATTTGCATTTGCACAGTCTGGTGATAAGTGGCTATTCATTGGTGGCAGAACCAACGGTTTACACGGGTTGAACAGCAGCGGCGGATTTCCTCCTGAATATAAAAACGAAAATGTGATTGTGATCGATACCAGCACATGGACATCCTACAGCGCTGATCTTAACCAACTCAGTTATGCAATTGCAGATCCTATGCGCTCCACCAATATGCAATACATTCAGGATGGCAATTTTCTTTATATGCTTGGCGGTTATGGTTACGACAGTGTAGCTTCTATGTTCGTTACATTTCCGAAGCTGACTGCTATTCATGTTGACAATATCATCAGTGCGGTGATCAATGCGCAGCCGATTGCGCCACACATCCGCCAGGTAGCAGACACTAACCTCCAGGTATGCGGAGGAGAAATGGGAAAGATCGGTTCAGATTTCTATTTACTTTTCGGACATAATTTCGGAGGAAGATATACAGATCCTCCATCACCGTTGTGGACGCAAACCTACAGCGACCGGATTAAAAAATTCAACATCAATGATGATGGAACCACCATCACACTCTCCAATTATTCTTACTTTCTCGATACAACAAATTATCACCGCAGGGATTTAAGCTCAGGCCCGGTAGTCCGACCTGATGGATCTTTTGGCCTTGGAGCCTATGGAGGAGTTTTCCGCAGGGAGGAAAATATTCCTTTCCTTGAGCCGATCACGGTTGAAGCAAGTGGGACAACTGTTAGTCCGTATGAACAAACCATGAGTCATTACAGTTGTGCACTCATTCCTGTTTATGATTCTGTCACTCAGAAAATGTACAGCACTTTTCTGGGCGGGATCAGTCTGAACGATTACAACCCATCAACCGGATTGATCGTTTATGATTCGTTAGTTCCATTCATTAGCGACATCACCACCCTGACAGTTAATTCAGATGCCACTGCGGAGGAATGTGTTCTTCCACTACAAATGCCCGGATTGTTGGGAACCAATGCGAAATTCATTCTTAATAACAACCTTTCAATATACTCCAATGAAGTGATCCGGTTCAGGGATCTTCCAGCAAGCTACAATGTTCTGGCAGGATACATGTTCGGCGGGATCCGAGCCCAACAAGGCAACTTCGGATTAAGTGCAGCAAATGATACTATTTACCGAGTGTATATCAAAAGAGTGAGTTCAATGATCAGTGTCGAAGAATCCGATCAGAGTGTTCGGAACATCAGCATATTTCCGAATCCGACTGCAGGGAATTCAACACTTCAGTTCCGTTTAACAGCAACAGAAAAGATTCGCATAAGCGTGCAGGATCTGACAGGAAAAGAAATGCTGCTGGTTGCAGATGAAGAAATGCAGAAAGGACTGAACATCAAACAAATTAACACTTCCGGATTACCAAACGGAGTTTATATCTGCAGGATCAGCAGTGCAAAAGGTGAGTCTATCCTGAAACTGGTAACCGGCAAATAATCTTTTTATGATAAAGAATTTGAGTTTGATTTTTGTTTGCGGACTGATTGCAGGGTGTGATCCGAATGATAAATGCGGAAAATTCAGAGAAGGAGAATTCAGTTACAAGGAAGCTCCTTTTTCCAACATAAAGATCACACGAACAAAGACAGAACAAACGGAACATGAAACCAAAACAGGTTTAAAAGTTCGGTATGATATCAAATGGACATCAGATTGTGAATATGAATTGATTCAGACATGGTCCAATGATTCTGCTTTCAGTCTCAACAATGGTTCAATGATCAAGACCAAAATCAAAAACATAGAAGGCGACATGTATGATTATGATGCCAGCAGCGCCGGCATGAATACCAGCAATACTATTGTGAAGCTGAAGTGATTTTGATAATATCATTGTAGAAGCCTCGGTTCTGAGACCTCACCCCTTGCCCCTCTCCAAAGGAGAGGTAAATAACATTACGCTTCGGTCGTACAGTGTATTTGTAGAAGCAATTTCACCATGAATTAAAATTGGAATACGATAATATAATTGAATACGATACTGCTTCAATTTTACGTTTTTGATCTTAAACAGCAATAGCGGGAAATGTTCGGCTGCGATATTTGAATCGCAAAGCAAAAAATCATGGTTAAGGAAAATCTTGGGAGAACAAGAATGCGGAACATTTAACCGCGGTTCTGGCGAGCGCCAGCAGAGCCAGAAATCGCCTTTTAAGATCAAAAGGTTTTCCTGCCTGCCGGCAGGCAGGTTGTTGCTTTTTGGCCGCCAAAAAGTAAAAGAAGAAAGAAAATAATTTTTAGATAGAATTATTAAATTGTCACTAGGCAGAGCCTAGCGCCTACTGCGAGTAAATTACATTACGCTTCGGTCGTACAGTGCATCTTAAAAATCATATCGCCTTGAATGCTCCATTACCCTGACAATATTATTCCCTGGCGATAATTACGCAGCGTCACTGGGCTTGACCCAGAGTCTCATAATATATCGCGAATGTTAAAATGAGATTCCGGATCATACCGGAATGACTACCAGGTAACGCAAAAAAGCAAACCCTTCAATGCAAATCAGCATTGAAGGGTTTGTTCTTTATAATGAACTATATTTATTTAACGATCATCATTCTCTTCGTTTCAGTAAAAACAACTTTATTTTTTTGTTTCACTTCCATCTTGTAAAAATAACTTCCATCTTTTAATGCAGACAGGTCGGCAAGATCAAGTGTATGTTTTCCAGCCACTACATCTGTATTTAAAACAGTGCGGATCTTTCTTCCTGTAACATCAAACAATTCAATAGTTACAAATGAATTTTGTTCAAGGCTGTAATCGATCTGAGTTTTTCCTGTGCTTGGGTTCGGATAATTTTGTCCGATCGTGTTCTCAGATTTTGCATTGGCATCAACACCAAGTCCGAGAGGACACACTTTAAAAATATAACCCGACAATGTATAACCTCCACGTAAAAAATAAAGACATCCATCTGCTCCTTGTTTTACAGCAAGCAATCCACCGCCTGTACCTGCAGGAGAATTATCAAAAAATGTAGTACGGCTGGTAACAATATCATAATTCGGGGCGTTGCCAAGTGTCAGATCATATACACGACCGTAATCATTGTCGGTTACAAGAATGTGATTATTAAATTCCGGCATCACTCCACCGGAGTAATAAACACAACCAGTTACAGCAGGCAAAGGAGTTCCCCAGTCTTCCAACGGAAGCACAGTTCCCGGAGTGGTGCAAAGAACACTTGTTGAACTGTTGTTGTAGAATCCTTCGCAATTTGCCCATCCGTAGTGTTTTCCTTTATGAATGATATTGAACTCATCCCAGGCATTCAATCCGTTTTCACTTGAGTACATACTATCCGTTACTGGATTAAAACACATTCCAAACATATTTCTGTGGCCATAGCTCCAGATCCTGTCATCATTTCCTGTAGCCGGATTTCCATCATCATAAAATGGATTATCAGTTGGGATTGTTCCGTCAGTATTGATACGAAGGATCTTTCCATAAGGATTGGTGAGTTTATTTGCGAAATTCAACGTTGGGTTTGTTTGCTGATAAGCCAGGTCGCCAGTTTGGATATAAAGCTTAGTTGGCTCAGATGGTCTGAAACGAATGATCCCTCCAAAGTGATTACCTCCATAAGTGGTTGGAGAGGTTGCATACACAATGTTCAGAATTATAGTAGGGCTTGTTCCAACATTTGCAACCTCCGTGAACCTCACAACCCTCATGGCAAGAATGGTTTCTGCAGGATTGCGATAATTGTAATACGCATATACATAGTGATTCACAGCAAAGTCAGGATCAACCGCGATACCTAATAAACCACGTTCAAAATCAGAATCTACCGAATCGGTAAGGTCAAAGAAAGTCCCCAAAGAAACTCCTGTGGAACTATAGATTTTGATAAAGGCATTAGCTGCAGGAAAAGAATTATCTCCTTTTTGAGTAACGATGTATCGGCCATCAGGTGTCCAATCAAAGTCTGCCGGATAACGAATACCTGTCACCACATTGGTGTTGGTATAAGATGCAGGAAGCGTTTGGGAATTCACGAGAAGAGCACTAAAAATAAAACAGAAAGCAAGTACGATTTTTTTCATTTTTAAAATATTATGTTTAAACAAATGTAGCAAAACAAACTATCTGCAAAAAATAAAATAAGCCGCTGATAGTTTTCTATCTTTGGCGCGATGAATACAGCCTATTTATTACTGGGTGCCAACAAAGGCGATAAGTTCCGGAACATGGAAGAAGCCTTTGAGCTGGTGGAAGAAAAGGCAGGCAAATGCATTTCAAGTTCATCAACCTACGAAACAGCGGCCTGGGGTAACCGTGAGCAACCGGATTTCCTGAACAGGGTCATGTGCATAGAAACACTCCTGAGCCCGATCGATCTTTTAAGAACCGTTCTTCTGATTGAAGAGCAGTTGGGACGTATCCGTACGGAAGAAAAATGGCAGGAACGGATCATGGATATTGATATTCTTTTTTACAACCATGAAGTGATCGATCTGCATGAACTCCAGGTTCCACATCCTTTTCTTCATGAACGTAAATTTGTCTTGATCCCGCTTTCGGAAATTGCTCCTCAGCTGGAACATCCATTATTGAAGAAAACCATTACCGAATTACTTCTGTCCTGTGCAGATGAGCTGGAGGTAAAAAAACAATCCTGAACAATTCCCTTGACATCTACTC
>JALYRR010000016.1:23508-27581 GCA_030855265.1 Bacteroidota bacterium
CAATATCGGTGCGGGAAAAACCACGCTGGCAACAAAACTTGCGGCAGACAGAAACTCGAGGCTGATCCTGGAACAGTTTGCCGACAATCCTTTTCTTCCTAAATTTTACCAGGATCCGGGCAAATATGCGTTTCCGCTTGAATTGTCATTTCTCGCCGAAAGGTACCAGCAATTAAAAACGGAATTATCGCGTCAGGATCTGTTCCGGCCCAACCTTATCTCGGATTATTATTTTTTAAAATCATTGATCTTCGCACAGGCGAATCTCGGTCCGGATGAATACAGCCTTTACAGCAAACTCTTTCATATCATCAATGATTCATTGCCGGGGCCTGACCTGTTTGTGTATCTGTACCATGACATCGAACGACTTCAGGAGAACATTAAGAAAAGAGGAAGGGAATATGAACAGAATATCAGCAATGACTACCTGGTTAAGGTACAGGAAGCCTATTTCAGCTACATCAAACAAGTGACCGGGATGAGGATCCTGATCATAGATGCGAACCAGCTGGATTTCGCAAATAAGCAGGAAGATTACGAAACGCTGTCCCTTTTGCTGGAAAAGCCTTACACAGCGGGAATTACACGGATCACACCATAAATTACCCCTTGTGCCCGATATATTATGGTTATTATTAGATTAAAAAGTTTAGGATTAGCAAAATTTAATTATTTTTGCAGCAATAAGAGAATTAACAACTTATTATAATATAAAGAACTAAAAAAACAAAAATGAAAAAACAATCTTTACAAATTCTGGGTTTTGCGCTTTTAGCAGTGGGTTTAACTGCATGTAGCGGTCTGGGTAAATTGGTAAAAAATGCCGATAAGATTACCTATAAAGTTACACCGGATCCTATGGAAATGCATGGGGACAGCGTTGGTGTGAGCATTACAGGAACTTATCCTGCTAAAGTATTCCCTAAAAAAGCAACAGTAACTGTTATCCCTGTCATCAAATACGCTGGTGGAGAGAAAGCATTGAAGCCAGTTGTTTTAATTGGAGAAAAAGTAGAAGGAACCGGACAGAAGATCAGCAATTCCAAAGGAGGAAGTTTTTCATATACATCCGATAAAATCGCTTATACACCTGAGATGAGAGAGGCAACTCTTGAACTTAGAGCTGCAGGGCAGGTTAAGAAAAAGAAGAAAGATCTTCCTAACAAAAAAGTAGCTGACGGAATCGTTGTTACTCCATTGTTAGTGAAAGCAGATGATAAGGCACTAATTGGAAAAGATAATTTCCAGAAAGTGATCCCTAAATCAGAAACTGCACAGATTTTCTTCGTAATCAATCAGTCACAGGTTCGTGGTTCTGAATTGAATAACGCTGAAATGAAAGCTTTAAAAGCTTCTTTGACTGAGAATGTTAAAAACCCTAACATCGCTTTCAAGAATATGAATATTTCTGCGTACGCTTCACCGGACGGAGAATTAACATTGAATGCAAATCTTGCTGAAAACCGTGCAAAGGAATCAAGAAAAGCAATGATGGGTGTTTTCAAAGACAAAAAGACGAAAGTAGACACTGCTGCTAAATCAGAAGGTTTCTATAACATCGTTACAACAGCTGAAGATTGGGATGGTTTCAAAAAAGCAATGGAAGCATCTTCTATTCCTGACAAAGACCTGATCTTACGTGTTCTTACAATGTATCCTGACGGAGAAGTTCGTGAGAAAGAGATCAAAAACCTTTCTAAGACTTACACTGAAGTAGCTGAAAAGATCCTTCCGCAATTGCGCAGATCAGTTCTTACTTTGAACATGGAAGTTAAAAGCCGTACTGATGAGCAGATTTCTAAACTTGCAATGTCAGCTCCGGACAGTCTTTCTGTAGAAGAACTTCTTTACGCTGCAACTCTTACTGAAGATGTAAATGCTAAACTTGACATCTACAAAAAAGCAGAAGCTAAATATGCAAATGACTGGAGAACATCTAACAATGTTGGTTATATCTATTTGATGCAAAACAAATTGAATGATGCTGAGTCTCAATTCAAAAAGGCAGATGGTATGTCAGCGAACAATGCAGTTGTTAAAAACAACATGGGTATCGTAGCACGCTGGAAAGGTGATCGCAAAGCTGCAATGGATAATTACAAATCTGCTGCATCTGCTGGTCCTGAAGTTTCTTACAACATGGGAATCATCGAAATCCAGAACGGTAACTATTCTGCTGCTGTTTCTAATTTCGGAAGCGCAAATTCATTCAACGCTGCTTTGGCAAAATTGCTGAACGGTAATCCTGAAGCTGCAATGTCAACAATTGACAACTCAACTGATAAAGATGCTGCATTGTCTTTCTACCTGAAAGCAATCGCTGGTGCTCGTCAGGGTAAAGCAGATGTTCTTACAAACAACCTGAAAGTAGCTATCCAGAAAGATGCTTCTTTCAAACAAATGGCAAAAACTGATGCTGAATTCATTAAATTCCGTGAAAACGCTGAATTTAAAGCAATGGTTAACTAATCCATTTAAAGTTCTTTATGAAAAACGCTCTCCGGATTCGGGGAGCGTTTTTTTTGTGTTCTTAAAAACGAACGGAATTTCATACATTTGCCGGGCTGAAATATGAAAGTAAACTTCTATAAACTGATTCCTTTTTTCGCAGTCGCGATCCTGTTTGTGTGCGTGAGTTACCGAAGTGTGCATATTCCGGCAGAGCGAACAATCACTTGCGCGGGCGACACGATCAGAGATCAATATTTGGAGCTGAAAGGAAACGTGCGACAGTCAAAAGGCCTGGAAGCTGAGAATGTTAAACCGCTTCCTGTCGACAGTGCCCTGATAACCATTTACTGCGGAAATGTTCCCTGGTCGGAACTGTTTACCAACAAGAAAGGCAAGTGTATTTTTCGTTTACCATTGGATAAACAATTCAGGGTGGAAGTTTCAAAAAAGGGATTCATCACGAAGAGTGTTGAGGTCAATACAAAAATCCCTTATGATAATAAAGGCAGTTACAGTTTCACGTTTGATATCGATATTTTTGAAGAAGTAAAAGGGCTTGATGTTACAGTGTTGAAGAAACCGGTAGCCAAAGTTTCTTACAACCTGATTCACGAAAGCTTTCAGTATGATGCCGCATTTACCAATCGGATCAATGCAGAATTGAAGAAAATGTACAAGAATTATTATGCCCTGCAAAAGGAAGCTGCTGACTCACTTGCACTTCAAAGTAGTTCGGCCATTACAGATTCGATCCCGAAGGACAGCCTGAAAAAATAGTTAATTCAGTTTCTGAAAAAGATCCCACATTACAATTCCTACACTTACGGAGATATTGAGTGAATGCTTTGTACCTACCTGAGGAATTTCAATAACATCAGTGCTGGCATCAATCACCTCCTGCTCTACCCCTTTTACTTCGTTACCGAAAATGATAGCCAGTTTCTGCCGTTTGTTCGGCATAAAATTATTTAGCATGATAGCGGACTGAGCCTGTTCGATGGCGTATACGATATAATCGTTTTCTTTCAGATCCGCCACAGCATCAAGTGTGGTTTTGAAATATTTCCAGGTAACACTTTCGGTGGCACCGAGAGCAGTCTTTTGAATTTCTTTATGAGGAGGAGTTCCGGTAATACCGCAAAGGTAAACGGCTTCAACCAGAAAAGCATCGGCAGTGCGAAATACGGAGCCCACGTTGTTAAGGCTTCTGACATTATCCAAAACGATAATCACAGGTGTTTTTGACGCACCTTTAAATTCTTCTACTGATTTTCGCTCCAGCTCCGCGTTAGCTAATTTTCTCATGATCGTTCTCGCTAAATTACACTATTTCCCGAAAACAGATCTACTTATTTAACATCAGGAGTTCGGAGTGAAAAGACTTTGATGGATCCTCTTTCCAAAACAAGATTCTGCAGGTAGGGAATGATGTCAGGATTCTCATCCACTTTTCTTGAATCAGAATATAAATAACGTGCTCCCTGATCGATCATTAGCCGGAGACTATCTGTATGAAGGGAATCATTTTCAAAAGTCCAACCTTTTTTATCGACATAGTAAAAGAAAACGAAATGAGAACATTCATTTCCAACTACACATAAACCATCGGAAGGTACAGC
>JALYRR010000160.1 GCA_030855265.1 Bacteroidota bacterium
CCATTGACAGTGATGGCTGGTTTCATACAGGTGATATCGGGATGTTTGAGGACAACCGCTTTTTGAAGATCACCGACCGCAAAAAAGAGATCTTCAAAACATCCGGTGGAAAATACATCGCGCCTGTTATGATCGAAAACAAGTTGAAAGAATCTCCTTTTATCGAGCAGGCACTTGTGATCGGTGAGAATCAGAAATTCGCATCAGCGTTGATAGTTCCTGCATTTGCCTTCCTGAAAGACTATTGTTCAAAAAAAGGAATTGCCTTTACAAGCAACGAAGACATCATCAAAAACGAAACGATCAAAGCACGTATAAAGGAGGAGATCGAAAAAACAAACAACGAACTGGCTCAATACGAACGAATCAAATGTCCGGAATTACTTCCACGTGAATGGACCATCGACAAAGGGGAAATGACACCAAAACTTTCTCTGAAAAGGAAAGTGATCATGACTGCCAATAAAGAACTGGTTGATAAGATCTATGGTGGAAAAGAGTAATCTGGGGACAATGCATTGAAATGCCCTGTGTGCGGTCAGTTCGAGTGATTTCTTTTTTCATGAAATTGCCTGCCTGCCGGTAGGCATTTTATTAATTTTCAAAGAGTTAAAACACTCGAAATGACGGCGCACTGGGGGCGGCATACGGGGAAAAATAACTGAGAAGATCCTAATTTAAGCGACACTAGCGCGCGGTCAGTTCGAGTGATTTCATTTTTCATGAAATTGCCTGCCCACCTAAAATTACTCCACCAATACTTTTTCGATGGTGGATTTAAGATCTTCATAAGGCAAATATCCTTTTGCGATCAGGTAGTATTTCTCATCCTTAACCATTAAAACGGCCGGAAATCCTGTTATTTCCCATCCCTTAATGTAAGAGAATGCGTTCAATGTTTTATTTCTGTATTCATTGCTTTCCATCCTTTTCTGAAACTCTTTTTCATCAATTCCATACCGTCCTGCAATTTTTGAATAAACAGCGTCTCCCTGCAAATCATCACCTTCTGTGTAATGGATCTGCTGAATTTCTGATGCAAATGAAATAGCCTGATCCAGGTTGAACGATTTAAAAACTTCTGTCGCAATACTTGGTTTTAATGAACTTTGAAAAAGACTTTTGTCTCTCAACTTTGATTTATAACCTTCACCAAATACAACACCGGTATACTCTTCTACACGCGGAATGGCCGATAAAATATAATCTGCAAAATCGCCTATCATTCCTTCACGCTCACCAATCACCATTCCTCCTGAGAGAATATTAAAATCTATTTTCTCATTGTATTCTTCCCTGATTTTTTTAATCACCGGAGAAAATCCATAACACCAGCCACAAAGCGGGTCATAGACATAAATTATTTCAGGCTTCTTCATCACTTTCTTTTATGAATTTTGGTAAGCTCAGGTTCTTTTTCACTGCTATGATCCTGATGCCTACAATCAACAAAGAAGCAACAAGAAAGTTTATATTTCTGTCGGATCCAAAATGGTCAAGCAGCAGATACATCACAGCTCCGGCCAGACAAGCAGTCGCATAAATCTCTTTCTTAAAAATGATCGGAATCTCATTGGTGAGCACATCCCTGATCACCCCACCCATAACAGCCGAGAACATACCCATAATAGCAGCGATCATCGGATTAACGCCCAGGCTCATTGCCTTTTCAGTCCCAACGATGGTGAACATAGCTATACCAAGTGTATCAAAAAGGAAAAATGTCCTTCGTAAACGGATCAGAAGTTTAAAAAACACATGAGCGAGGATCACTCCGATGAAGATGGCATAAAGAAGATTCACGTCCTCCACCCATACAAGCGGACGGCTACCGAGGAGAATATCACGGAGACTTCCTCCTCCGATCGCGGTAATAAAACCAATGAAACTGGCTCCAAACCAGTCGGGTTGCGCCTTATCATTGGCTGCAAGAGCACCTGAGATAGCAAAGAAGCCGGTTCCTAGTACTTCCAGAAGATATTGAATTTGCATAAAAGAGAATTGATAAACGAAGGTACGCAAGATTCAATCTGCACTTCCTTGTTGGTCGGATTTTTTTATGAAAGCGGGAAAAATTATACCCATATATTATGCTTGCATAGTATTTTATTTATTAATATATTTGCTATCCCATGGGAAAAACGCATACAGAAACCGTCGATTCGAAATTAAAATCCGCATGGCAGATCATCAGCAGAATGTACAACGCAGAAGCTGCTTTATATGGAGGCAGTATCGCGATCGGACATTTCCTGCTGAACATCGACAGTACAGAAGGTGCGTATGCCTCTGACATTGCACCTAGACTTGGAATGGAAAGCACTTCACTTTCAAGGATTATCAGCACGCTTGAAAAAGAGAAACTGATCATCCGAAAATCAGACAAAGAGGATAAACGAAAAGTTAAAATTCTCTTAACACAAAAGGGAAAAGAAAATAAGGAACTTGCGAAAAAAATTGTCCGTAATTTCAATATCGATCTGGAACAACGAATAGGTAAAGAAAGAGTTGCTGACCTTTTCACAACCATCAATGATATTATTCAGCTTGCTGAAGAACGAAACAAAGCATTAAAGCAATAACATATGAACAGAAGTATTAAAAAAGTCGCCATTCTTGGCTCAGGAGTTATGGGAAGCAGGATCGCTTGTCATTTCGCTAACATCGGCGTTCACGTTATTCTCCTCGACATTGTTCCGAAGGATGCAACAGCCGATAAAAAATCACGCAATAAAATTGTGGATGATGCGCTCGCTTTCGCATTGAAATCAAACCCTTCTCCGATCTACCGCAAGTCGTTTGCAAAACGGATCAGTACCGGAAACTTTGATGATAACATGCAGGAGATCGCAACCTGCGACTGGATCATAGAAGTAGTGATCGAACGACTGGACATTAAAAAACAGGTCTTTGAAAAGGTGGAGAAACACCGCAAACCGGGCACACTGATCAGTTCAAACACTTCCGGTATTCCTATTCATCTGATGAATGAAGGAAGAAGTGATGATTTCAAAAAGCATTTTTGCGGGACTCACTTTTTTAATCCTCCACGCTATTTACGATTACTGGAAATCATTCCTACACCGGAAACTTCTTCCGATGTGATCGACTTCCTGATGCATTATGGCGAATTGTATCTTGGAAAAACGACCGTCTTATGCAAGGACACTCCTGCCTTCATTGCGAACCGCATCGGAGTTTACGGGATCATGAGCCTCTTTCACCTTGTTGAAAAAATGGGACTTAGCATTGAAGAAGTAGATAAACTTACCGGCCCGGTTCTGGGAAGGCCTAAATCCGCTACTTTCAGAACATGTGATGTTGTCGGACTTGATACACTTGTTCATGTAGCCAACGGAGTTGCTCAAAGTTGTCCGAAGGATGAAGCCATTGAATCTTTTAAAATTCCGGGCTTTATTTCGAAAATGGTAGAGAACAAATGGTTGGGCAGCAAAACAGAACAGGGCTTTTTCAAAAAAGTAAAAGTAGCAGGCGGTAAATCCGAGATCCATGCACTTGACCTGAAGACGCTTGAATACAAGCCCTCACAAAAAGCAAAGTTTGCAACTCTCGAAGCCACAAAATCAATTGACAATCTGCGTGACCGGATGAAAGTTTTACTCGCCGGAAAAGATAAAGCGGGTGAATTTTACCGCAGTTCTTTTTATGGATTGTTCGCTTATGTCAGCAACAGGATTCCTGAGATCACGAACGAACTTTTCAAGATCGACTCTGCCATGAATGCAGGATTTGCCTGGGAATTAGGGCCTTTTGAAGCATGGGATGCACTTGGAGTTGAATCTACAGCGAAAGCTATGGAAGAATCCGGGAACAAACCCGCCCAATGGATCTACGACATGCTAGCTTCCGGAGCGAAATCCTTTTATAAGATTGAGAATGGTAAAAAACAATTTTATGATATTCCTTCAAAGTCTTACAAAACAATTCCTGGTACAGAATCATTTATCCTGCTGGAAAACATCCGTGGAAACAAGACGGTATGGAAAAATAGTGCTGCGACCTTAACAGACATCGGCGATGGCATTGTGAATCTGGAATGGAATACGAAAATGAATTCCATCGGAGCCGAGGTCATTGAAGGAATCAATAAGTCCATTGAGATCGCGGAAAAAGATTTCCGTGGACTGGTTATTTCGAATGAAGGCGCAAATTTCAGCGCGGGAGCAAATGTCGGGATGATCTTTATGATGGCTGTTGAACAGGAATACGATGAATTGAACTTCGCCATAAAAACATTTCAGAACACCATGATGCGTGTGCGCTATTCCTCCATTCCGGTAGTGGTGGCGCCTCACAATCTCGCCCTGGGTGGAGCCTGCGAGATGAGTATGCATTCCGACAAAGTGGTTCTTCATGCCGAAACGTATATGGGACTTGTTGAATTCGGAGTTGGATTGATCCCGGGTGGCGGTGGAACAAAAGAGTTTGCTGTACGTTTATCCGATGAACTTCAGGATGGTGATATCGAACTGAATAATTTTCGTGACCGGTTCTTAACGATCGGACAAGCGAAAGTAGGAACTTCTGCCTACGAGGCATTTGATCTGGGTTATTTAAGAAAGAACCATGATGTGGTGGTTATTTCCCGCAACCGCTTATTGACCGAAGCCAAATTAAATTGCATTGAACTTGCCGAAGCTGGTTATACACGACCTACAGAAAGAAAAGACATCCGTGTGCTAGGAAAACAGGCTCTGGGTCTTGCCTATCTTGGTGCTAACTCTATGCTGGTTGGAAATTACATTTCAGAGCATGATGTAAAAATATCACAGAAACTGGCCTATGTACTTTGCGGAGGGGATCTGTCTTCTCCAACATTGGTAAGCGAAAAATATTTACTTGATCTCGAAAGAGAAGCATTTCTTTCATTGTGTGGTGAAAGAAAAACGCTAGAAAGATTACAAAGTATTATTACAGGTGGGAAAATATTGAGAAATTAAAAAATAACCGGTATCAGGTTTTGAAATCACCAAAGAAAAATAAATGTAATTAATAACAGGTTTGATTCCTGATACTTAATACTAAATACTTAACGATATGAATGCATATATAGTAGCCGGATTCAGGTCCGCAGTAGGAAAAGCAAACAGGGGCGGTTTCCGCTTTACACGTCCGGATGACCTTGCCGCAGATGTGATCAGACATTTGATGGCAAGTGTGCCGAATGTAAATCCGGAACAGGTGGATGACCTGATCGTTGGAAATGCAATGCCTGAAGCGGAACAAGGTCTTAACATGGCCCGACTGATTTCCTTACTGGCTTTTAATACGGACAAAGTTCCCGGTATGACAGTAAACAGATATTGCGCTTCCGGATTGGAAACGATTGCTATTGCAGCCTCCAAGATCCATTCCGGGATGGCGGAATGTATCATTGCAGGCGGAGCAGAGAGTATGAGTCTTATTCCGATGGGCGGCTGGAGAATTGTTCCCAATGCAAAGGTTGCAATGTCTAACCCGGATCATTACTGGGGAATGGGATTAACAGCTGAAGCAGTTGCCAAAGAATATAATATTAGTCGCGCTGATCAGGATGCTTTTGCATTCAATTCACACATGAAAGCTATCAAGGCAATTAAAGAAGGAGGTTTCAAGGATGAGATCGTTCCGGTGAATGTGCGCGAAACATACCTCGATGAAAATGAGCAAAAGAAAACCCGCGATTTTATTGTTGATACGGATGAAGGACCTCGCGCTGATACCACACTTGAAGCATTGGCAAAACTAAAACCTGTGTTTGATGCGAACGGTTTGGTAACAGCAGGAAATTCATCACAAACAAGCGACGGTGCTGCTTTTGTAATGATCGTGAGCGAAAAATTCATGAAAGAAAATAACCTCAAGCCTATTGCACGTATGCTGAGTTTTGCGGCAGCCGGAGTTCCGCCAAGAATCATGGGAATTGGTCCTGTAGCAGCTATTCCGAAAGCGTTGAAACTGGCAGGAATAAAACAAGATCAGATCGACCTGATCGAATTAAATGAAGCGTTTGCATCTCAGTCGCTGGCTGTGATCCGTGAACTAAAATTAAACCCGGAGATCATCAACGTCAATGGTGGCGCGATCTCCCTCGGTCACCCACTAGGTTGTTCCGGAGCAAAATTATCAGTTCAGCTTTTTAACGAATTAAAAAAGAGAAATAAAAAATACGGTGTTGTGAGTATGTGTGTTGGTACCGGGCAGGGTGCTGCGGGGGTATTTGAAATGTTATAAAAGGTATCAGGTATTAGGTATCAGGTATCAGGACAAAAAACAAGTGTATGCACAATTTCAAAGAACTTAAAGTTTGGCAGGAAGCAATGAGCCTTGCAAAGGAAATATTTATTCTTACCAGGAGCTTTCCTTCAGAAGAAAAGTATGGATTGATTTCGCAAATGAACCGTTGTTCTATTTCTATTCCAAGTAATATCGCAGAAGGGGCCGGAAGAAACTCCGAAAAAGAATTTAATCAATTCCTGAGTATTGCTTTAGGCTCTGCGTTCGAATTGGAAACCCAATTATTATTATCATTCAACTTTAATTATATAACAGACGAACAATCATCATTATTAACTGAAAAGGTTTGCAAAGTACAAAAGATGTTGAATGGACTTAAAAGGTCGTTTCTTCAACCCTCTTAATACTTACTACCTGATACTAAATACTAACTTATGACAACATTAAAAGGAGGAGAATTCCTCATCAAAGAAACAGCTGCGAAAGATGTATTTATTCCTGAAGAATGGAATGAAGAACAACAAATGATCGCGCAAACCTGCCATGATTTCCTGGCGCAACATGTTTGGCCGAACCTCGACCGCATTGATGCACAAGAAGAAGGACTGATGGTTGACCTCCTCAACAAAGCCGGCGAACTCGGACTTCTTGGAATTTCTATTCCGGAAGAATTCGGTGGATTCGGAAAAGATTTCACAACATCCATGCTGGCGACAGAAATACTTGGAGGCGGTCATTCCTTCGCTGTTGCGATCTCTGCACATACCGGTATCGGCACTTTACCTATTTTGTATTATGGTACCGAAGCGCAAAAAGCCAAATATATTCCTAAACTTTCAAGTGGTGAATGGAAAGCCTGCTATTGCCTGACGGAGCCAGCTTCCGGTTCGGACGCAAATTCCGGGAAGACTAATGCGAAGCTTTCTGCTGATGGAAAACATTATATCCTGAACGGACAGAAAATGTGGATCACCAATGGTGGCTTCTCTGATATTTTTACTGTGTTCGCAAAAATTGACAATGATGAC
This sequence comes from Bacteroidota bacterium, assembly GCA_030855265.1. Taxonomy (GTDB): domain Bacteria; phylum Bacteroidota; class Bacteroidia; order 2-12-FULL-35-15; family 2-12-FULL-35-15; genus 2-12-FULL-35-15. The sequence continues at coordinate 7,266 of JALYRR010000160.1, forward strand.
AACCTGAGTGCATTCATTGTAGAAAAAGATTTCGGCGGAATTTCATTGAACCCGGAAGAGCATAAAATGGGAATCAAAGGAAGTTCTACCCGCCAGGTTTTCTTTAACGATTGCAAGGTTCCGGTAGAAAATTTATTGTCGGACCGCCAGAACGGATTTAAGATCGCTGTGAATATCCTGAACCTGGGCCGTGTTAAATTGGCCGGTGCTGCGGTGGGAGGCTGTAAAGCAACCATCGACAAAGCAGTAAACTATGCCAATGAACGCCAACAATTCGGAAGATCCATTTCTAAATATGGTGCTATCCGTTACAAACTGGCTGAGCAGGCTATCAGAACATATGCCGCTGAATCAGCTGTGTACCGTGCAAGTCAGAACATTGAAGATGCAACAAAAACATTGTTGGATAGCGGAATGGACGTAGCAAAAGCAAAACTAAAAGGAGTTGAACAATTTGCAGTTGAAGCAGCTATTGTAAAAGTTCATGGATCAGAAGTTCTGGACTATGTTGTTGATGAAGGTGTTCAGATTTACGGAGGAATGGGGTATAGCGCCGAAGCACCTATGGACAGAGCCTACCGCGATGCACGGATCAACAGAATATTCGAAGGAACGAATGAGATCAATCGCATGCTTACTGTAGACATGATGTTGAAGCGCGCAATGAAAGGTGAATTGGATCTGATGGGACCTGCTTCTGCGGTTGCAGCAGAACTGATGAGTATCCCTGATTTTGGAAAGTCTGAAACCACCTTATTTTCGAATGAACGTAAATATGTTGCCAATTTCAAAAAAGCCGTTTTAATGGTTGCTGGTGCTGCTGTTCAAAAACTAATGACACAGCTTGCAAAGGAGCAGGAAGTCCTGATGGATCTTGCTGACATGATCATTGAAACCTATGTTTGTGAATCACTGCAGTTACGTGTAGAAAAATTGGTTGAACTCAAAGGTGAAGATGCCTGCAAAGAACAACTGGATATAATGCGTGTATATTTAAATGATGCTGCCGACAAAATTGCCAAGTCCGGAAAAGAAGCGATCAACTCTTTCGCTCAGGGCGATGAACAGAGGATGATGCTTACAGGATTAAAACGGTTCACGAAAACAGAACCTCTGAATTCTACAGAAGCAAGACGCAACATTGCAGCGAAAATGATTTCCGAGAATAAATATTGCTTTTAATACATGAATCCGAGTAAAAATGCTCTCCCCAAAGACCTATGACATTCATAGGTCTTTTTTTTATTTCATAAAGAAGAGAATGTTGAAA
>JALYRR010000161.1:0-5915 GCA_030855265.1 Bacteroidota bacterium
GTCCTGCGGCGCTGCAGCCATGTATTCATTATAAAAATCAGATGCTGGTTTCAGCTTCGTGATCCCATACACGTAGCCCCATTTCTGTAAATAAAACAAAGGTGGCATGAGAAATTCATCACGGTTGCTGTCTTCAATTGCAATAAACGTTACATCTCCTTTGTCAGCAATATAGGTCATGGATTCAACGCGGTTCTTTTTGCTGTAAGCAAATGAGATCACCGACAAGGCAAGTATATTCAGGCACCAGAACCAGGTCCAGCAGCCTTTTAAAAATTTCGGATGCTTTTTCCAATAGGAAGATCCCTGAACAAACTGATCCCAGCCGATGTATCCAAGCATAATGATAAAAGGGATCACAGGAAGAATAAAACGTTCCTGTTTGTTTGGAAAATACGAGTGAAATACCAGGAAGATAAATGCAGGAAGAAATAAAAGTAAATGCTTTTTCCAGCTCCGCAGGAAACCAAAGAAGAGGAAAAAACTTATTGGCGGCAACAAGATCCCGACAATGAGAAAAAGATACATGTACCATTGTTGAATGATGTAGGCATGCGCATATTCAATGTTGTAGCGGATGTATTCTTCAAATTCCACGAACGGACGGCCCCAGATAAAATAGTCGGTGAGTCCCTGCGTGGAAGCAGCAATGATCAAAACGGAGAAACCAAGTACAATCGTTTCCTTGATCCGTTTCATGAAAAGCAATGCGAGTCCGAAACCACCTGTAAACATAATGATTTGAAAGCGGATGGAAAATGCGATGCCGAGTAAAATCCCGGCCAGGACATAAGGCATCAATTTTTTTGAATCACCATTTTTAATAACGATCCAGGTGGCGAGCATCAAAGGAGAAATACAGACGAATTCTACAAGATTCCTTACACTCAGGAATGGCATCATCCAGAATACGGCTAATAATAATCCCACCATCTTTGCCTGCTTAAGTCCGGCAACTTTCTCAGTGATCCGGAAACCGCAGTATATAATGACGAGTGATAATAAAGCATGTAACAAACGGACAACCAGCATTTGTCCTTGGGGATCGGCAATTCCGATCATTTTCAGGAAACAGAATAGGAAGTAATGCAAACCGCTGTAAAAAAAACTGTGACCTGAAGGAGTTGGTGCAGTGGCACCATCGGTCGGAAGCCAGTAATTATAGTCAAATCCGTCGGCCCATGATTTGGAAGCTTCGATCACAAGAAAATGATCATCATGCATACCGTAACCTCTTGAGAAAATCACAGAAAGTAAACGGATAAATAAGGCACCGTAAAGTAAAAGTGCAAGTGGCTTTTCATCCCACATTCGCCTGATCAGCTGCATAGATTTTTGTTTGGCATAAAAATACTGATAATCGACCATATTCTGATTTATTCATTTAATTTTGAAACCTTATGAATTTGCACGAAACATACATGAAACGCTGCCTTGAGCTTGGTGCTGAAGCACTAACCAACGTGGCTCCCAACCCCATGGTGGGCAGTGTAATCGTGCATGATGGAAAGATTATCGGGGAAGGATATCACCTTTTATACGGAAAAGAGCATGCGGAAGTGAATGCAATTGCTTCTGTGGAAAACAAAGAACTTTTAAAAGCATCCACCCTTTATGTGAATCTCGAACCCTGTTCTCACTTCGGAAAAACGCCACCCTGCGCCGATCTGATCATTAAGTATCAGATCCCGGAAGTTGTGATTGGCAGTGTGGATACGAATTCACTGGTTGCAGGGCAAGGAATTGAAAAACTGGAAAAGGCTGGAATCAAAGTAAAAATAGGTGTTCTGGTTAAAGAATGCAGAGAGCTCAACAAACGTTTTTTTACGCATCATGAAAAAAAACGTCCTTATATTATTTTGAAATGGGCACAAACATCGGATGGTTTTATCGACCACAAACGCAGTGCGGAGCAGAATGAAAAACCATTACAGATCAGCAATTCAGAATCAAAAAAACTGCTTCATCAATGGCGGAGCGAGGAGCAATCAATCATCGTTGGAACAAATACTACCCTCCTTGATAATCCTCAATTAACCGTTCGTGAAGTAAATGGAAAAAATCCATTAAGAATCACTCTCGACAAATGGTTAAGAGTTCCGAAACACTTTCATATCTTCGATAAAAGTACACCCACCCTGATCTTTACAGCGGAGGATGCGGAATCAGAACATAACCTGGAATACATCAAAATTGATTTCTCAAAGTCTGTTGTTAAACAGATCCTTGAACAGCTTTATAACCGAAACATTCGTTCCTTGCTAGTGGAAGGAGGTGAACAGATCCTGAATAGTTTTATTGAAGAAGGATTATGGGATGAAGCCAGGGTTTTTGTTTCCGAAAAAAAGATTATGAAAGGCGTGAATGCCCCTTTGATCTTAAAGGAGCCGGAGGAGAAAATTGATGTGAGCGGAGATATTCTGAAGACCTATAGAAATTCTTCTAATTCTTAAATAAGTCGAACCACATTTCTACCATCGTACCGTTTCTGGAAAAATTCACACGGTCGCTTAATTTCTTGATCAGGAACACCCCTCTGCCATTGGGTTCGGCAATGCGTTCCGGACTTGTAGGATCAGGAACCAAGCGGTGATTGAAGCCTTTCCCTTGATCTTTCACTATAAAGCAGAGATAGCGGTCTTCACGGAATTCTACATTCAAACAAACATTTTTATTCAGATCAAACTGATTCCCGTGACGGATGGCATTGGTAACAGCCTCGTTCAGGACTACCCACATATCGTTGTATACTTCTTCCGTTACAGAATACTCATCTTTCAGGTCTGAAAGAAGCTTTTCGATCCCGTTTACATTCGAGAGACTCGATTCCATTATCACTTGCTGGTGCATGGAACAAATATCAAAACAACCTAGTAGCATTTTGGATGATTTGATAGCTAAAATAGATTTTAATACAGATAAAACCAAGAATTTGAATGACAAATTTTATTTCCCGCTTCTGGATTGGATTATATAAGAGACAAGAGACAAGAAGCAAGACATAAGACTCAGGACGCAAGACTTCAGACTCAAGAATTCTTACTAAGTACTCCCGACTAAAGACTATAGACTTATTGGAACGCTGATCCCTTCGGGAAACGCTGGTTATCATGATAAAATATGATTTGATTGTACTGGCATTTATCGGGAAGGCTCTTAAGACTAAAGACTGCAGACTATAGACTTAAGACTAAGTACTCCAGACTTAAATGGAACGCTGATCCCTTCGGGAAACGCTGGTTATCATGATAAAATATGATTTGATTGTTCTGGAATTTATCGCAAAGGTCGTTCTCAGTGAAATAGGGATAACTCTAATTGACCGTAAATTAGCATGTCAGTTCGAGTGTTTTTTCTTTTTCAGAAAAAATGCCTGCCTGCCGGTAGGAGGGTATCGAGAACCCTTTTCATTTGGCCGCCCTTCGACAAGCTCAGGGTGACCATTAGCATTCATAGAAATCAATAATCTCAACTCTCCCGACTACAGACTTCCGACTAAAGACTAAAGACAAATTAGTACATTTGTAAAAATTATTAGCATTATGAAGCTGTTGAAAGAAATGTGTGCCATTCATGCTCCTTCGGGGAATGAGTCGGCCATGACAAAATACATTCTAAAGTACATTGATCAGAATAAAAAAAACTGGAAGGTAAAACCAAAAGTGTTTTCAGGTGAAGGTTTCCAGGATTGCATTGTAATGGTATTCGGGAAACCGCGCACTGCTGTATTTGCTCACATGGACAGCATCGGGTTCACAGTGCGTTACGGATCTCAGCTGGTTAAGATCGGCGGTCCGAGAATTATTGAGGGGATGAAGCTTGTTGGTGAAGATAGTAAAGGAAAAATAGACTGCTTACTGAAGATCGACAAGCAGGGAGGTTTGCATTATCAATTTAAAAGAGAAATAGAACGCGGTACCGAACTTACGTTTAAGCCTGAATGGAGAGAAACGAAGGAGTATGTTCAGTGCTGTTATATGGACAATCGTCTGGGTGTATGGAATGTACTGCAACTAGCAGAATCATTGAAGGACGGGATCATTGTATTTTCCTGTTATGAAGAACATCAGGGCGGAACGGTTGCTTTCCTTCAAAAGTTCATTTATGAAAAATACAAAGTAAAGCAAGGCATCATCTCCGATATCACCTGGGTAACCGAAGGAGTTTCTCCTGGCAAAGGTGTTGTGATCTCTTTGCGCGACAGCCTCATACCAAGAAGAAGTTATGTACAGCGTTTTATCGACATTGCAAAAAAATCGAAAATTCCGTATCAGCTTGAAGTAGAAGGTACAGGTGGCAGCGATGCAAAAGAACTTCAGATGTGTGAGTATCCCTGGGACTGGTGTTTTGTTGGAGCACCTGAAGACAATGTACATTCACCGGATGAAAAGGTGCACAAGAGTGACATCAAAGCAATGGTTGAGCTGTACAAAGTTTTGATGGAGAAGTTGTAAAAGACTTTTTCTCTGAGTGTCAGTATTAGTACCATCAGATTATATAATAAATAAAGATAAAGGCTACCCGAATGGATAGCCTTTTCTATTGTAATAATATTAGTTGGAATCGTAATGGTCATTTGCACTTACACCATCCTCTTCCGCTTGAACAACGCGCCTTTACCGATATGATATTTTAAAGCAAACTCATAACCCCCTTTACTTTGAGTAGCTTGTTTAAAAGCGGAAATGTTTACATCATAGGAGGCAGTCAAAGAAAAATTCTGCATTTCAAAGTTCAAACTTGGAATGATAGCATCTCCGAATCGGTAATGAACACCAAAAGCAATTCCGGTTTCACTGTAAAAACCTGTGATCTTGGTACCGTTCCTGATCCGGTAACGGATTGAAGTACCGACTGTGATCTCTGTCGCAGGGCCTTGCATCACATACATCGCTGAAGGACGGAAAGATACCTTTGTTCCCGTTTTATCAAAATGTCCGTTGAAAGTTGCAACGAACTTCCCATACAATTTTTCTGTTGCTGTATAATATTTTATAGAAGGACGATTTGCATGATAATATGCTACACCAACTCCAAAACGTTTTTGTTCGTTCCTGTCGAGTGTTGCTTTTCCACTGTTGTATTCATAATACAACCCAGCGCCAAGATCCAGATACATGGCGGAACTGATGCTGCCCGTTTCTCCGGAAGGAATGGTCGGATCAAATCCTGATCCTGTTCCATTGTACTGGCTTCCCCAGTTAAGCGCTGAATAATTTGCTTTGTGCTGCGCTCCTCCAACAGAAACGCCCAACGAGAATTTACTGTTTCTGCTCACAGGGATAATTCCTGATAAGCAAAGGTTCGCCTGTGTTAATCCGAATTTAGCATCTCCTGCCTGGTCATTAAAAAAATTGATGCCTGCACCCATGTGAGCACGGTTCTCTTTGTAATCGAATAAAGGGATATCAAATGATGCCGCTACCGTTTTGAAAGAGTTACCCATGATGGCCCACTGATTCCGGTAATTGATGATCGCACGCATATAACCGTTGTAAACACCGGTAGCCCCGGGATTCAGCAACTGTGGTGTTTCCGTGAATTGAGAAAAATGAATGTCCTGCGACCTAACAACGCTCACTGAAAGCAAGCATATAACCGCAAGTGATATCTTTCTGAAATACATAATCCTTTGTTTTGACATTATCTTACCAGTGTGATGTTGCCTTTCTTATCAATGCGTTCTCCGTTAGGCAAAATCCCTGTGAGTTTGTAGGCGAAAACGCCGGAGTTCTGTTCCATTCCATTGAATTTTCCATCCCATCCGATTGACCTGTCACTTGTTTTAAACACCTGCTGTCCCCAGCGGTTATAAACTACAAAGTCCATATTCAAAACACTTCCAAGTACAAACAATACATCATTGTTTCCATCTCCGTTCGGGGAGAATGCATTTGGCACAACGGCTACTTGTC
>JALYRR010000161.1:5925-8487 GCA_030855265.1 Bacteroidota bacterium
GTTCTTCAGGAGATCTGAACACAGCAACCACATCTTCCGGTCCTGTAAAAGCTACCTGAATTGAATCGCTGGAATTGGAAGGTGAGGGAGTATGACTGTTGAATTCCCAATGGTCAAATACATATCCTGAATTAGCAGTTGCCCTGAAAATGGTTTGCATACCACCAAAATACGAAGCGAAGAATGTATAAGATGATGGTGTTACGCTGTTCACTTTTGCATCGCCGGCTCCAACCGGTGAAACTTTTACAGTAATATTATAAGGACCTGTAAGACTGTAGCAATCGATCATTCCCTGGTTCATAGCGGCACAACGCGCTACGATCTGAGCTCTGAATGCATCTGCATTTGCTTTCCAGCCTGCATAGCTTCCACCCCACTTCGTAACCTGGCCTGTCATTTCCGGCTGGATCACAGCGATCATGCTATCATACAACGGAAGCGCGAAGGTACAATTGAGTGATGTGTTCATCAGATCGACATACCTCGCCTGGTAATATTGTTCGAAATCAGGATTTGCCATCAGGGCATTCAGGATCTGCGTATGACCTTGTCCGCCCGGATCCGGTAATCCTTCTACATTGCAGGGATCTGCATTCGGAGATGGGTCAGGAATTCCAGTGTAATTGATATAATGTCCGAGAATGGCATCCATATCCCAAAGTGTATATCTCCATTTCTTTTTGTCTCCGGAAGGCTTTAATCCACGCCACCATGCCGTGTTCCAGTCCAGCCAATCAGAAGTTGCCAGCCATGAATTGAAAACGAAATAATCCACGAAGCTTTTTATGTTGAAAAGACTATCAACATACGTATAGTTTGCCGGAATAGCCATGTTGTTGGAGGTAATGAATGAACGGATAGAATTCCAGTCAGTAGTGGCTTGCGGACCACCATACGCATTCCATGTTCCTCCCCATGTCTGAAGAAACTGAAGAGAATCTTCCGGTTGTTTGTAGTAATGTTCTGTAAAATCCGCATCGTCCACTTTTTCACGGATATCGTAAACACCCCAGTACTGGCCGTTTACATAAACGATACAAGGAGCCCAGGTACGTTCGTCCATGTTTAACTTACCTCTTTGTGATAAGGTATGACAATAGGAATCACGGATGTGGGCACCGCCTGTTTCGAAAGGATAATTATCATTTGCAGCCGCTTTAAAGATCAGTCGCTCATAGGTATTGCGGGCTTTACTGCTGAAAACGGGAAAATTCAACCCATAATTATAACCCATCTCATCTTTTGAAATAAAATCAAAACCTCTCTGGTTATAGGCCCATGAATCATTTCCATGTTCATTGGTCACTCCTTCCGTTTCGGCTTTCAACTGCTTGGCAGCATTAAAATATTCCAAACCTGTCTGAGTTTCATTTTGTGTTCCTGCCATAAGATCATCCACATCATTTCCAAAAACAGAAACAACCTCCATGGTATGATTTACATTGATAAAATATGTATTGCTCTGGATGAAGCTCGCAGGAATAGCAGGATTCGAACTGAATGACTTCGCACGAAGGACAGTTGTAGTTGAAATGCTTACGGGTGATGAATACAATGGCGAAGCTGTAGTTGGCATTGAGCCGTCTGTTGTATAATGTATGGCTACACCAGCATCGGGTGACATGATCGCAACGGTTTGTGAACTGCCGTAAAATCCTGCACCCACTGTAACTGTGGGCTTTGTTGCATATTCCAGCTTTGCACCTGTATTGGCTGCGTTTGGAGTAGGACTTGTAAAAACTCCCCATGTTGGAGAACCGTTTGTTACTCTCCCGCGGGAATGATTTTCCTGTGTAGGTTTCAGAGTCATTGAATCGATGATGGTTCCTGATGGATCTGCAAATAATAATCCTTCGGGTTTGGTCTGATTAAATTTTATCCCAGCATGAACGTTTGTTCCTACAACCACATCTTTTCCAGAGCCCCAGATAATAACATATCCGCCCGGAGTAATACTAACCCCGGCAGGAATCGCCCACTTGGTTGGGTTACTGAGCTTATCACTGAGGTAGTAACCGGAAAGGGAAACAGTTCCACTCCCCGCATTGTACAACTCGATCCAGTCAGGAGTTTCCGAAAAATTATCGGTAAGTGTGCTGGAATTTGCGCAGGAAAATTCATTTATCATTACCTGAGAAGTTCCTTCATTAGAAAGACCCAAAAAGAGCATAAATGATAATACGATTGGATAGCTTTTCAATTTCATTGAAAAAGAGGATATGTAAATGTTAAATAACTTGACTAAACTACCACTTTTAAGTTGATTTTCAAAATATTACATTTTTAAAGAAGACGGGATTCTGCTTTAATTGGTTGCATAAAAAAAGCCCCGAGAATCAGGGCTTTCCTATAAATGATTTCAATTTAGAACTTACCGATCAATCCGAGGCCAAGGTTGACCCCGCTTCCTTTAAGGGTGAATTTAAAATTGTTTGAGTTATAATAATTCTGGTTATCGGAAAATTCAATGCTTGGATAACTGTATCCTGCATATCCTACATTAAAGTACATTCCTACATGATCCCCGAAATAAATCCTTGGCTGAAGTTCAATTCCAAA
>JALYRR010000017.1:0-12507 GCA_030855265.1 Bacteroidota bacterium
TAGCGATGCTGTGAACATTCTTATGTCCAACACCATCTTTAGGACCCATTCCATCACGTGTATGGCCTAAGTCGAAAATACCACCAAGATCCACAAAGAAAGGATCGTCAGATGGTCCGCAGAAAATAGTTTCTCCGCCAGAACCTGTAGCTGTAGAAATAGCTGTAGGGAAAACAAGGTTATCATAAGTTGCAACTCCTAATCCTGCAGCACCGCTGATAGATTTAGGTCCGATGTTCGGAGGAGGAACAACGCCTGCAGTTACAATTGTTGTGAAGGCACCAGCACCGATTCTCTTTTCGGTCATGTAAGTGGTCTTCAGATTTTCCATACCCAGGCGGATATTGAAAAAGGTAGTTGGGTCTTCGTTTACTTTTGAAAAGGTAAAACGATACGTGATATCGTCACCAATTGTAGCAGGATTGTTCTTAATATGGATCTCGTATCGAATGTTCTCACCGAAAGATGCATAATTAGGACCTCCCTGAGGTAATTGTAATGGAACATAATTCGCAATGATTGTTACATGCGTGCTGTCATCCGGACATCTGAACGCATAAAGGTCAGTGTTGTCTGCCAAAGGATCGTTTGCGATCAATGGCGCTTCCCTGTGGCTGGATGCCTCCACATAGGACTTGTTTGTATCCCATATGCCAAGGGTGATCGCTGTGGCGATAACTCCTGTGACCGTCAGGATGGATTTTGTAGTTCTTTTCATTCTTTTTCGGATTAGTTTTAATTTGCCTTCAGCTTGCTGTCGCCCAGGTATTTTACGACCAGTTCAGGTTAACTTACGACAAACCTCAACGGGCGGATTTCGGGTCTGCAAAAAAAAGTTAAAATTGAAGGAAATGAAGGGTAACTACTTAGATCTCAATAGAGTAATTTTCAGGGTCATTTTTCCGGTGAGTATATCACAAAAGGAACCTGTCCGATCAGGTGATTTTCGGGGATGCATCCGAAATAGCGGGAATCAATAGAATTGTACCTGTTATCACCCAGTGCGAAGTAATAATCCATGGTAAAAGTATAGCTCTCGGCTTCTTTTCCATTTATCAGGATTTTGCTTCCAAGCTGACTCACAGTATTGTGCTCATGTTCCTGAATGATGTCCTTATAAAGAACAATGTTTCCGGAGTTGAGTTGTATTGTTACCCCTTTGCCGGGAATATAATAGGGACCGAAATGGTCAGGGTTCCAGCGGATAAAAGAAGAATGAGGAAAAATAGCAGGGTGATAGTGATCTTTTGGATAGGTGAAGCGGTTAACGTTGAAACCTTTTTTGTAGATTGAATCTGCTTCTTCAGAGGTTAAATAGCCGCCAGTTTTTTCGCCCTGAATAGAGATTTTCTGGTATTGAAAAAGAATTTCTTCGCTCTCAATAATTGGTTTTCCATTAATAAATACAATTCCGTTTTTTATCAGAAGTGTATCTCCCGCCAGGGCAATGCATCGCTTAACATAATCTTTGCGTTTGTCAACAGGGCGTAAGATTTCCGATGGCAGGTTAAAGACGATCACATCATTTCTTTCGGGGGATGAATACCCGGGGATTCGTTTATAAGGTAAATGAAAATCAAGGTATAGATCTTCATTGAAGGGAAGTGACAATGGAGTGATTGGGATCCGTGGACCGTATGCCCATTTGTTTACAAAAATAAAATCGCCTTCATTCAGCGTATTCTTCATGGAAGCTGTTGGAACCTGCAGGATCTGAAAAAAGAAGATACGGGCTATGATCCAGATCAGGAATGACCAGAATATTATTTTGAAAATTTTATTTAGCCGGGCTGAAATCACGCAAAGTAAATCCTAATAGTATTCATCTTTTTAGAACATATGAAGACAAAGATACATTTTAAAAAGATTTATGTTTCCAGCTATTCATACTCAATTAAAAATGGATTTATGATCGTGAATAACAATTTTCCAAATGGGCACGCAGGGTTTATTGTAAACAAACAGGCGCTCTGAAAGGATCAGAGCGCCTGTGAACGCGTGTATTGTCTTGTCTAATTCATAAAGGTCAATCGCCTGTTAAGTCCGGGAACTTCAGTGATTCTTTCAAGGCGTAAAGGGATGGGTTGAAGTTTTTTGTTTGCTGCATCACTCAACAGAACAATTATAAAATTTGCTAACATTAATTTTAATTCTCTCAGTCCAGTATTTTTCATGTGATTATTATTTTTTTATCTACGTTTAAATCTTCGTTCTTTTTAATTACATCTTTATAACGTCTTCTCCACCGACTTTATTTCCCTTTTCACCGATACATTTTCGCCAAAATTTGTTAATGCTGCAGCCTAACGAGGAATATAGGGTATTAAAATTATCCAACAATGGATGTAATTCCTGGCTTGCGGATATTAAAATACAATTATAGTACCTCCATTATTCTCTACATTTCCATGAATACTTCCATGTAAGTATAAAGTAGCTCCCTGTTTTAAAACAAGTCGTTCTTTAATTTTTCCAAAAAGACGAGCTGTCACGTTTGGCTCTATAACTACTTCATCAGCCTCCACATTATTAAACTGAATATTTTTTTCAATAGTAATACAACCAGTTATCAGTTTATCTACAGTATTGTATTTTGTAAAATCCTTTTTCATTTAATTTCATTTAGAATGCAAAGTTGAGGAGATCCTTATAAAGGACACTTACAAAATAGTGGATGGGAATTGTATATTTCACACAATTTTAGATTTCCAGTAATGGGGTTTTAGTGGAAATTAAAACAGGGATTTCAAACATGACATTTGAAATCCCCGATCTGTGGCCTCGAGAGGGTTCGAACCTCCAACCTACGGTTTCGGAAACCGGCACTCTATCCAGTTGAGCTACGGGGCCTGATAAGGCGACAAAGATAATAGATTATTAGGCTCCGGGATATTTTTTGATCCGTTTGCAATAAAAACTGTAATTTTATGTTTATGATTTGCACAGGAAAACGATGAGAAAATTTTTATTTATCGCAATTTTAATCATGTCAGGCCGGGCATTCTCTCAGGATGTTGCAATCGGTTCATGGAAAGATCATTTATCATATACAAGCGCCCTTGCTGTTGCTGAAGGGGACAACAAAGTGTTTTGTGTAACAAGGGGAGGTGTATTTGTTCTCAATAAGAATGACAATTCACTTGAACGGCTTTCCAAAGTTAACAGCCTATCGGATGTGGAGGCAACCAATGTCAACTTTAATCCCTACAATAATAAGGTTGTTATCGTTTATAAGAATTCCAATGTGGATCTTTTACAGAACGGACAAATCATCAACCTTCCGGATATTAAAAATAAGCCCATCCTTGGAAATAAATCCATCAACAATATTTATTTCATTAATCAGTATGCCTATCTCTCCTGTGGTTTCGGAATAGTTGTAATTGATACCGACAGAAATGAAGTGAAGGATACGTATTATATCGGCCCCGGTGGAATTTCACTGAATGTACGTGATATCACCAGCGATGCTGCAAATTTATATGCTGCAACTGATGCAGGAATTTACAAAGCATCTTTAAGCAATCCCAACCTGGCCAATTTTTCTGCATGGTCAACCATGACCACCGGACTTCCACTTCCATCCGGAATTTACAATACAATAACTGCATTTAACGGAAAGATTTACACCAACCTTTCACGAGCTATTATGATCGGTGCTTTTCAGCAGGATACGATCTACGAATACAATGGAACTTCATGGTCACCTTTCACAGTTCTTCCATTCGGTTACAATGTGTATCAGCTGGAAAGTTATGGCAATCGCATGATCCTGGTTGAAGAAGGAAGAGTTTGGTTGTATGATATCAGTTTTGCAGTATTGGGCGTAACGTATACTTATTTTGGCGGTGGTGTGGCAGCCAATCAGGCAACAGTAGATAACAGCAACATTGTATGGATCGCGGATAATTATCATGGACTTGTCAGGAGTCAGGCTTCTTTTACCAACACCAGTCATACACCCAACGGTCCTGCTACCTCAACAGCAATTAATATGGATCTGAAAGATAATAAACTCTGGATTGCTGCCGGAGGCGTAAATAACGGATACGGAAATCTTTTTAATATCACTCCTGCTTCCAATTATATTGATGGTGAATGGCGATCAGCGCGAGGAAATTATTCTTCCACTGTTAATCTCGATACATTGTTTGATATCATGAATGTTTTTGTGGATCCCAATGATGCCAATAAAGTGTACGCCACAACCTGGTATGACGGAATGCTGGAATTCAATAATGGAGTTCCGGTGAAATTGTATAATGAATCGAACAGTTCATTAAAAAAGATCACAGCCGCTACTTCAGTATTCAATCCAATTCAGACCTATGGAATGGCGATGGATGAAAACAATAATTTATGGGTAACCAATGCCGGGACAAAATATTCATTGTCTGTGAAGCGCTCCGGAGGTTCATGGGGAAATTTTGATTTATCATTTGCTATTGGAATCGCTCCAACCCCTACCCATATTATAGTGGATGAGAATGATCAGAAATGGGTTGTGCTTGCACGTGGAGGAGGTCTCATGGTTTTTAAAGGAAACAGCACCTCAGTCCCGAATTCTTCCAACACAAAAAAGCTAACTTCTGCTACCGGAAATGGAAAACTTCCAAGCAACGGCGTTTATAGTATTGCTAAAGATATGGATGGAGAAATCTGGATCGGAACCGATAAAGGTATTGCAGTTTTTTACTCCCCGGAAAGTGTTTTTACGGGTGATAATTTTGATGCGCAACAAATTCTTCTTGAACAGGACGGACATGTTCAGATCCTTCTTGAAACAGAATTGATACAAGCCATCGCTGTGGATGATGCCAACCGTAAATGGATTGCAACAGCCAATTCAGGGGTGTACCTGATGTCGCCAGATGGGACACAACAGATTTATCATTTTGATGAGAGCAATAGTCCGCTCTTCGATAATGATGTGCGTGCTATCACTATCAACAGGAAAACGGGCGAAGTTTATTTTGCCACTTCCAAAGGAGTGATTTCTTATCGCGGAACGTCCATAGAAGGAAATGAAAACTTTACGGATGTATACGCCTTTCCTAATCCCGTTGCTCATGATTACGAAGGACCCATTGCCATCAAAGGACTGGTAAATAATACCATACTGAAAGTAACCGACATCAGCGGATCATTGGTGTATGAAACCAAATCAGAAGGCGGACAAGCTTTATGGGATGGAAAAAACTTCAATGGTGAGCGCGTGAGTACAGGCGTTTACATGGTGTTCTGCACCAATGAGGACGGCTCTCAAAAATTCGCAACAAAAATTCTTGTGATCAATTAAAGAATGCTCCAGGCTACCTCAGGGATCATTCTGCATACCACCAAATATTCCGAAACAAGTCTTATCGCTAAAATATACACCAGGGATTTTGGTCTCCGCTCATGTATCGTTAGTGGTGTAAGAAGCAAGCGCTCTAAAAATAAAGCAGCAATTTTCCAGCCCCTGGCCATTGTGGATCTGGTGATTTCTACATCAGGAAAAGGCGGCCTCCAAAGAATTTCAGAGATATCTGTTCAACATCCATACTCCACCATTCCTTACGATATTATAAAAAGTTCCATAGCTATTTTTCTGAATGAAATCATTTACCGGTCAGTGAAGGAGGATCATCCGGATGAATCTTTATTTGATTTTCTAAAGACTGCCCTTCTTATACTTGATCTGAAAACGGAAAGCACTTCCAATTTTCATATTTATTTTATGGTTCAGATGAGCCGCTATCTTGGTTTTTATCCGCAGGGAACCTGTCACGAAAATTCTATATTCGACCTTCGTGAAGGACGCTTTACTGAAACCTTTCCTACTCACAGTCAATCGCTAGATCCTGAATTGAGCAACTTGTTATACCAGTTGATTTCCGTTGATTTTGAAGGAATGTCCGCTATACGGGTAAATAAAACACAACGCAGGCAGTTGTTGCAGGGGCTTATCGATTATTATCGTTTGCACATAAGCAATCTGGGAGAGATTCGCTCAAAAGATGTGCTGGAAGACGTTATCGGTTAGTTTGTTTTTTAATCAGAATTGTTCTACTTTTGAATAAATAAACCTTAAAACTCTTACCTATGAAAAAACTTTACACTCTTATTTGTGCTTCTGTATTTACAGCATTTTCTGTAAGTGCAGCTACTGTTAATGTTGCTGTTGGTGTTAACAGCTCCGGAGCTGCAGCTAATGAATTTACTCCTGCTGCTGTTGCTGCAGTAGTTGGTGATGTTATCACTTTTACACATGTTTCTACATCAGGTGTTCCTCACAATGTTACAAGTACTGCGGTACCGGGTGGAGCTGCTGCAATGAATTCAGGAACTATGTCTTTCGGTCAGCAGTATATGTACACTGTAACTGTTGCAGGAACGTATGCTTACACTTGTACATTCCACGCTGGAATGAATGGAACAGTGAACGTAACTACTGTTGGAATCGTTGAACCAAATGTTGATTTTTCAACAAATGCTTACCCTAATCCTTTCAAAGACAAAATCACTGTGAAATTCAACGGTGTTGAGTCATTGGAAGTTTTTAACATTGTTGGTGACAAGGTTAGAACCATCGAATTGACTGGAACAGACAACAAAATGGAAATTGATTTTTCAGCTCTTCCTTCTGGTGTTTATTTCTACCGTACTTACAAAGAAGGTAACATTGTTGAAACAAAAAGAATTGTAAAAACAAAATAATTCCTTTTACCTATTCTGAAACGCCCTGTTACATTGTAACGGGGCGTTTTATTTTTATATTTACAGGAAACATTTAAATTATGTATAAAACATTACAGCAGCTCGTGGAGATCGATTCTCCAACAGGATATACAGAACAAGCCTGCTCCTATATTTTTAATTTATTGAAAAGCTATGGGTATAAGCCGGAGTTCACCAATAAAGGTGCTGTGCGTTGTTCACTGGGTAAAGATCCAGTGCTGGCCATTGCCGCTCACGTGGATACCCTTGGAGCCATTGTTTCAGGAATTAAAAATAACGGTACACTCAGTTTTTCTATCCTTGGCGGATTGCAGCTGATAAGTGCAGAAGGTGAATATGTCAGGATCATCACCATGAGCGGAAAAACGTATACGGGAACATTGCTTTTAAATAATCCTTCCTCGCATGCAAATAGCAGAAGAGAGGAGGAGAAACGAAATTATGATACCATGCATATCCGTATTGATGAAGAGGTGTATTCAAAAAAGGATGTTCAGAAACTGGGGATCGGCACGGGTGATATGATCTGCTTTGAACCGCGCTACCGCGAATATCCGAATGGCTTTATCAAATCCCGTTTTATGGATAACAAAGCAGGATGTTATGCGTTATTCGAGATCGCCAGAAGGTTAAAAGAAAAGAAAAAGGAAGTGCCTGTTGAATTGTTCTTTTCCAATTATGAAGAAGTAGGACATGGAGGAACCGTTGGTTATTCAGATTCAATAAAAGAGTTGCTTGTGATCGACATGGGCGTATTGGGTGATGCTTGTGAAGGTGATGAAGTGAGCTGTTCCATTTGTGTGAAGGATTCTTCCGGACCGTATGATTATAACTTCAGAAAAAAACTCGTAGATCTTTCTGTGAAAAATAAAATTCCGTTCAAACTGGATGTTTACCCGCATTACGGATCGGATGGTTCTGCTGCACTAAGAGCAGGTAAAGATTTTCGTGTTGCGCTGATAGGTCCGGGCGTAGCGGCTTCGCATGGAGTTGAGCGAACGCATAAAAAAGGAATTGAAGCTACCATCGATTTGTGTTTGGCCTACATCAAAAGCAATTTCAAATAATCAGAATGAAGAAAGTTTTTTGTTCGCTTCTTTTGCTTTTTACATTTTTTCAATTGCAGGCACAGTCGTATACGGATGTGAATTTGCAGGAGGGTTTGACCTTTCTATCGAAAAAGCAATACAAGGAAGCCAAATTGTTTTTTGATAAACTCATCCTTAGCTCGCCGGGAAGTTCCACTGCTTATTACAATCGCGCCATTGCGTCTGTTGGTTTAGGAGATTTACAGTCAGCGATTGCAGATTACTCCAAAGCCATTGAGATTGATCCCGGAAGAGTGGAAGCTTATGTAAACCGGGGTTCTGCATACAGCGAACTAAGCAAACACAAACTTGCCTTAGCGGATTACAACAAAGCGCAAGAGCTGGATCCAATGATGGCGGAGATCTATAATAATCGCGGTTACCTGTATACCCTGATGAATAAGCAGGAAGAGGCCATCACCGATTTTAATAAAGCCATCTCCCTCAATCCTTCCTACAGCAAAGCGTTTATCAATAAAGCCATGTCGGTAAGTAAAATGGGTGATAAACAAGGAGCCATTAAAATTCTTTCCGAACTGATTCTTAAAAATCCTTCCGCTGCCGAAGCATACCTGAATCGTGCAGGAGAATATGAAGAGACAGGAAATAAACCCCAGGCCCTGCTCGATTATGACCGCGCGCTGGCACTGGAACCGGATGATCCACGGGCTCTTATTCAGCGAAGCAAGCTCCGCGATGATATGGGTGATGACCGTGGAGCTATTATGGATTGCGCTGCCGCATTGAAACTGGAACCCAAAAATCCGGAAGCTTATTATTTCAGAGCAAGAGCCTACTATGACATCCCTGATTACCAGGCAGTGGTGGATGATTGCACACGGGCGATCAGTCTGAAAAAAGATTATTACGAAGCCTATGTATTAAGAGGAAATGCCTTTGATTATTTACTAAAATATTCGGATGCTATAAAAGATTACAGCAAAGCCATCGAACTCAAACCAAAAGAAATGGAAGCCTATGAACAATCATCTGTCGCGAAAGCAATGCAGAAGGATTATTCCGGGGCAATGTCTGATCTGAGTCGTGCCATTCTCATTCAGCCGAAAGAAACCAGGCTCTTTCTTAAACGGGCTCAGGTTTTTATTTCGATAGGAAATTTTAAAGGTGCCCTTAAAGATATTGATCAATGTATCACATTACAACCAGATACTGCTTCGCATTATTATTTGCGTGCCATTGTGAAAGACACACTTGGTGAAACGAAAGCAGCATGTGCCGACGCCTACTTAGCTTTTAAGAAAAAATCTGCTTCTGCCTATTATTTTTTGAAGCAAAAAAATTGCAGAAGCATCACGGAACTGTCTTCGTTTAAAAGTATGGATCTTCAGGTGAATGCTCTTTCTCTTGAAAATAAAGGTGATTATGCCGGCGCTATTGAATTGTACAACAAAGCAGTTAGTATCACACCGGATTCATTTCACGTTTATTACAACAGAGGATTGCTTAAGAGGAAAATCAGCGATTATGACGGCGCTTTGGCTGATTACAACAAAGCGATCGAATTGAAGCCTGATTTTACAGATGGTATTTCTTCACGAGGGAACATTCATATTTTTCAGGGAAATTATGAAGCAGCGATAAACGATTTTATTCTTGCTACCACCATTGATCCTTCTTATGCTTTGGGATACTACAATTTGGGTTGTATCCGCGATCAGGAAAACGATCAGGCAGGAGCACTTATGAATTATTCAAAAGCGATTGAACTTAATTCAAATTACATCAAAGCGTTAATGGCCCGGGGCGAATTGTATGAACGGATGAATAAAAAGGACCTCGCTTGTCTTGATTTTAAAAAGGCGGAACTATTAGGTTATGGAGCTGCCATCAGTAAACGGATATTTACATGCAATTAATGAAATCAATTTTAACTGTCCTGTTCGCAATCTGCTTTCTTTCGGCCCAGCCTCAATCGGGCGCAGGTCAGGTTAAGTTTAATCGTGGCGATACGCTGCGCGGGGATTTGTCGGAGATGAGGTTGTGTTATGATGTTCTATTTTATGATCTCGATATTAAGGTAGATATAGAAAAAAAATTCTTATCGGGCGCTAATACCATCCGGTTTCTGGTGGTAAACGATTTCAAGACTTTTCAAATAGATCTTTTCAAAAACATGAACATTGAGAAGATCGTTTTCAATAAACAAGATGTTTTATTCAGGCGTGAATTCAATGCGGTCTTCGTGGAATTTCCAGATACAATTCGAAAAGGAAATACGGCGAGCATTACTGTTCATTATTCCGGCAAACCCATTGAAGCCAAGAATGCGCCTTGGGATGGTGGTTTTTCCTGGAGCCGCGACAAACGCAAAAAGCCATTCGTGGGTGTATCGTGTCAGGGAACCGGAGCCAGTTTGTGGTGGCCATGTAAAGATCATCAGAGCGATGAGCCAAATGAAATGATGATCAGGATAACTGTGCCTCCCGGTTTAAAAGATGTTTCCAATGGAAAGTTGTTAAGAGAGATTGCGCTACCGGATGGATGGACAAAATTCGAATGGTATGTTTCTTATCCTATCAATAATTACGATGTCACTCTTAACATCGCTAACTATGTTCATTTTGGAGATTCATTTATTCATGCAGGTTATAAAGATACTCTGAGTCTTGATTATTATGTGTTACCGGAAAATCTTGAAAAAGCCAGAAAACAGTTTGAACAGGTTAAGCCGATGATGGATTGTTATTACGGACTGTTTGGAGAATATCCATTTCTTAAAGATGGCTATAAGCTTGTAGAAGCACCGTATCTGGGAATGGAACACCAGAGTTGTATTGCTTATGGGAACAAGTACCGGAATGGTTATCTCGGGATAGATATGTCTGGAACAGGAAACAGATTTGATTACATCATTATTCATGAATCAGCGCATGAATGGTGGGGGAATTCCATCACTACAACTGATATTGCAGATATGTGGATTCATGAAGGATTTACCACTTATTCGGAAGCCTTGTATGTTGAATGTCTTTACGGTTATGATTCCTACATCGATTATATCAATTCGGAAAAATCCAAAGTTCAGAACGATGAACCCATGGTAGGGAAATGGGGACTCAACAACGAAGGTTCCGGCGATATGTATCCGAAAGGCGCTCTGGTGATTCACACAATAAGAAGCATAATGAATGACGAAGTAAAATTCTTTAAGATGCTCCGTGAAATCCAGGTAAAATTCAGGTATAAAACGATCACTTCACACGATGTAGAAAGCTTTATCAGCCAGTATGCAGGGCTTGATCTGTCTGAGGTTTTTGACTTATATTTGCGAACAACCATGATCCCTGAACTGGTTATTGAATATGAGAGGGACAGGACCGACCTTGTCATTTATTACTTTTATAATATGAAGGGAAGGAAAGGATTTGATATGCCCGTTCAGATCACGATCGAAAAGAATAAATACGAACTTATCTTTCCTGATAGCAAAAGAAAAAAAATAATTTTGAAGGATATGAAAGTAGAAGATTTTAAAATTGCTACCGAATTGTTTTACCTGAATACCAAGCTAATTGACCTTGATCAACAAGGTTCTTACCAATTGCAAAACGAAACTGAATAATGAAACATTCCTTTTTTTTCCTCTTCCTGGTTTTGTCACTTTCCTCTCTAGCACAGGATAAGCAGAATATTTCCGTTGTGACTAACGCTGAACCCGTTTTCCCTGCCGGAGATCGGGCTTTATACATTCTCGTGATGAATGATCTGAAATATCCTGAGGAATCAAAAAAGAAATTTGTTGAAGGAGAAGTTACACTCAGTTTCGATGTAAATCCCGACAGTACAGTTACAAATATCATCCTGATCAGTGGTGTGGGACATGGTGTTGATGAGGAAGTCAAAAAAATCATCAAGCCCTTAAAGTTTTCTCCCGGTAAACAAAATGGTATGACAGTGAAGATGAATACTATGTACTCTTTTCCTGTAAAAGCACATTAAAAAATGAGAGGCTCCATATTAATTTTGCTCAATTGCCTCCTGCTTTCCGGCAGCCTGTATGCCTTTGACAGGAACAAAGGAAAGGATTCCACCCTGTATGAAAAGATTGATACCAATTACATTGAGAATTACCGCGACTGGCTTAATGTGAAACTGATTGCAGTAGTGCGCACCAATAAGTTCAGTATAAAAGATAATAACTCTCAAAACACCCTCGAGTACAGTATCAATACAAATGCGAACATAGGGCTTGGTTTAAATTTCAAAGGAGTTGGTGTGGAGTTCCAATACAACCCGCCCGGATTAAATAATGATGATTCGAAATACGGACGCTCTACTCAATTGGCATTCTCTACAAATGCGAATGGAAGAAGATTTATCTACGATGTATATTACCGTTACAATCAGGGCTACCATACAACAAAGGCTTACAAAGTTGCCGGTGATACCAATGATACTTACGCGCATGTTTATCGCCCCGATATCAAAAACACGGCAGTGGGACTTAACATTGTGTATGTTTTTAATAATAAACGGTTTTCAAGCTCTGCTCCGTATAGTTTAACTCAGCGACAAAAGAAGGGAGCGGGATCATTGCTGCTTGGTACATTTGTTTCCATTTATGCGATCAATGCAGATTCGGTTATATTCCCCGATTCTCTGAAAAGATATTTTAATCCTGAAGTGCAGTTCAAGGATGCAGGAAGTTTAACCTATGGTTTTTCTGTGGGCTATACGT
>JALYRR010000017.1:12517-16276 GCA_030855265.1 Bacteroidota bacterium
TTTTCTTCCGTCACTGGTTCGTCAACATCTACACCTTGCCGGGGCTTTCGGTACAGCAATTTATCAGCACAAATGCTTACAACGAGCAGACTCATACAAATTATGCGCTGGGAGCAGCATTTCATTCGCGGTTATCCATTGGATACAACCGCAGGAGTTATTTCATAGGAATTGCGCTTGCGGGTAATCAGTATGCGGTGGATAATGATAAGAAGTCTTCTTTGAATTTTAATTTCGGCTACGTAAAATTTTATTACGGTCATCGTTTCGACCTACGGAAACTGCTGAAGAAAAAATTGTGATCCCTATTTCTTTTTGCTTACGATCTCGAATTGTTGTGTGATTGATTCTCCTGTTTCATCAACCAGCGTGAGTGAATGTAATCCTTCATCAGGACTCAATCCCATTTGATGAATGTTCTGCGTGCTTCCTATAAATCGTCCATCCAAATGCCAGTGAATGTTGCCCGATGATCTTCTGTGAGCAACCTGGAAAACCGTTTTGCCAATGCTTCCGTCAAGTTCAACAGGAACATAGATCTTACTCAGGTGTTTGGGATAAATGATCTCCATTGCTTTGAGTGTGCCTGTTTCACAATCGCTGCGTAAAGGAGGAAGTTCTTTGTAAGAAGGATTTTTTGATTTGTAATACCATTCCATCGTTGGAGGAAGAACAAACCAGCTTAGATGTTTCATCCGTTCAACAGATTCGCAATCGCTGTTCACGCGGAACATACCTGCAGGATCAAGATGAACCAATTGATGATATGCGCAGGGTTCTGAGCGAAGACCTGATGAAGGGACCCAAAGTGTATCCTGCTGTTCGCAAAGATCCGTTGCCCGGCTTCCGCTTTGGTGACACACTGCCACCCGTTTCATTTCATCATAAGGTGGGAGAAACCATCTCGCCGGTTTTAATAAACTGAAAATATCAAAGAGGATGGGAGCAGCGGTCTGTATTCCTGTAAGCCCCGGCCGACCTTCTCCATCAGCGTTTCCAACCCATACTGCAACTACGTATTTTGGAGTAACTCCCACTGCCCAGCCATCGCGGAATCCAAAGCTGGTTCCTGTTTTCCATGCCACCTTACTTGCTGATGTGTATTGTTTCCATCCTGATTCTTCATCCGGACGAGCCACCTCAACCATGGCTTCAAAGGTCATGTAGATGGATGCAGCATCAAAAAAACTTTTCTCCTCCAGTTCAGGATCTGAGTTTTCAATTGATAAATATCGTGCTGGATGATAATCTGATTTGTCATATTTACCACCATAATCCGGATAATGGTTTAGCGTCCTGGCCATGCTCGCATAGATCCCGGCGATGTCCCATAATTTACCTTCAGCACCTCCAAGGATAACTGTAAGGCCATAATGATCGGGGCTTTTATGGAGCGTGGTCATCCCGATTTTTTTCAGGTTGTGATTGAATTTTTCAATTCCGTACTGCTGAAGCATACGAACTGCCGGAATGTTCAGACTTCTTGCAAGAGCCCGTTTAGCAGGAACAGCACCATCGAATGTGACGTTGTAATTCTGAGGAACATATCCTGCGATCTGTGTCGGAATATCCGGAATAAGCGTGCCGGGAAGAATATCGCCATCGTTAAGCATGCTGGCAAATAAATAGGGTTTTAAAATACTGCCCGTACTTCGTGAAGCGGTGATCACATCTACATCTCCCTCGTACTCCGGTTTTCCTTTGTTTGACGTGTTGCCAACATAAGCGAGTACATTTCCTGTATTCACATCAAGAACAAGCGCACAGGCATTATGGATCTCATTTCCTTTTAAGATCTTGTGATGATTCTCAACGATCTCATTCACTCTTTCCTGTAAATGTCCGTCGATGGTGGAAGTGATCCTTTCTCCTTTCAATCCTTCTTTTGCAGCGCGATCAAGCAGGTGAGGAGCGATCTGAGGCAGCGGATGAGGCTTTCCGGGCAAGGGTTCCTCTTTGCTCAATTCACATGTTTCTTTGTCAATGATGTTTGCTTTCAGAAGATCATCAAGTAAACGATTTCTTTTTTTTCTTAATCGTTCCTGGTTTTTCCCCGGATAAATTAAACCCGGCGCGTTGGGTAATATGGCAAGAGTTGCTGATTCCGCCCATGATAATTTTTCAGGTTCTCTTCCGAAATACCGCCAGGCTGCAGCGTCAATTCCAACAACATTGCTTCCGAAAGGGGCATAAGAAGAATATAACCGAAGGATTTCCTCTTTGGAATACGTAATCTCCATTCTGGAAGCAAGGATGATCTCTTTTATTTTTTCCATGAACGTACGGCCTTGTCCTTTCCTCGCAAGCCGGATCACCTGCATGGAGAGTGTGCTTCCTCCACTCACAATCCTTTGCTGTTTTATATTTTGCCAGAGCGCTCTTGCAAAAGCATCAGGATCAAAACCGGAATGCGAATAGAATTTTCGGTCCTCAAATCGGATCAGGCATGCGGAAAACTTGTACGGAACTTTTTTTGTCTGTGGGAATCTCCATTGACCATCTTCTGCAATCCTTGCTGCCAGAAGTTTTCCATCCCGGTCTTCAAGGATGGTGCTTGTGGAAAGATTAAATAAAGGGGAAGGAAGACAAAACCAGAACCAGAGGACAAGACAGATTCCTGAGAAGACCAGAATGCCTTTTGTTGTTTTAAGGAATTTAATAAGAGAGCGAATCTGCTTCAATGGCCCGATGGGTGATAAAAGATTTGATTGTAAAAATACAGACTCAGTTTTTTTTCAATTCTTCTCTTAATTGTTTTGCCGTTTTTTTTGAACCGTCATGACTCCATCCAGGAGGCCCGAATACATACATGAACTTATCTTTCAGAGATGAGGGTTTCCGCAGATCATGAAACAAGTTGATCCATTCATGAAATACAAGTTTGACAGGGTGATGTGTACGAATGTTTTCTGTAAGTCCGTATACAACAGGTTCATCTTTGTCTTCTTCAACGAATGTTCCGAAGAGGCGGTCCCAGATGATAAATACCATCCCCATGTTTTTATCAAGGTATTTCACATTGGAAGCATGGTGTACACGATGATGGGAAGGAGTGGACATAAAATACTCAAGTATGCCGAGTTTACCAACTGTTTTGGTGTGAATGAGAATTCCGTAAATCTGAGTCGCGGCGTAAATGAACATGATGTCGATTCCTTTGAAACCGAGGAGTGCAAGTGGAATAAAATATATGAAGCGATAAAGAGGTTGAAATACGGAAGAACGAAATCCTACCGTAAGATTGAATTCTTCTGATGAATGATGGGTAACATGAACGGCCCAGAACATTCTGCAATAATGATCAACACGATGCAGCCAGTAAAACATAAGGTCCTGAATAATGAGCAGAAGCACCCAATAAACAACAGGTTGTTGAATCTCAACAAAGTGGAAGGTGTAAAAATAATTCAGAACAAGAAGACAAACACCACGGATCAGGATATCAAGCGTGAAATTCAGCGCTGATAAATAAATATTGGCAAGCGTTCCTTTAGTGCTGTAATATTGTTTGTGATGAAAATAACTGAACAAGATCTCCGCACCGATCACAATAATGTAGATCGGGGTGGTGAAAAGGATCAGGAAAGCTTCGCGAAACTCGGTCATGGCTGGTTCTGGAGATGTAAAAGTACAAAAAAAGCCACTCTTTCGGGAGTGGCTTGGAATTTTTGGATATAAAAGCTTAGCGGATATGAACTTTCTTTGTGTATGAGCTGTTCCCCTGTATGATCGAAACCATGTAAATGCCTGGTTTAGCAG